>PHAN01000012.1 GCA_002841695.1 Elusimicrobia bacterium HGW-Elusimicrobia-1
ATAGTGATTAGTAAAAGCGTCTGTTCGGTCACAGTTGGACAGCAGAAACGGACTAACCACTATTCACTACCCACTAATCGCTTTCTTTATTTTAAGGATGCCTCCGCTATGAATCATAATCAGTCGTCCCCGCAGGAACAGTCCGTCGAAAATCCGCTTGAAAAATACACAAGAGACCTGACTGACCTTGCGCGCAAGGAAAAACTCGACCCTGTAATAGGCCGCGATTCCGAGATACGGCGCGTGATGCAGGTTCTTTCCCGCCGCACGAAAAATAATCCCGTTCTCATCGGCGAACCCGGAGTCGGTAAAACCGCCATAGCCGAGGGGCTGGCGCGGCGCATCGCTTCGGGCGACATTCCCGAGTCGCTTAAAAATCGTCGCGTGCTGTCTCTGGATATGGGCGCGCTCATAGCCGGCGCCAAATACAGAGGCGAGTTCGAGGAGAGATTGAAAGCGGTTCTCAAAGCCGTGACTTCTTCCAACGGGGAGATAATACTTTTCATCGACGAGATGCACACACTCGTGGGCGCGGGCGCGGCGGAAGGCGCCGTGGACGCGGCAAACATAATGAAGCCGATGCTTGCGCGCGGCGAGCTTAAATGTATAGGCGCGACCACTCTTGACGAATACCGCAAACACATAGAAAAGGACGCGGCTTTGGAGCGCAGGTTTCAGCCCGTCGTAGTCGGGCAGCCCACCGTCGAGGATACAATAGCGATTTTGAGGGGGCTTAAAGAACGCTACGAAATACACCACGGCGTAAAAATAAAGGATTCGGCGCTCGTGGCCGCTTCCGCGCTGTCCAACCGTTACATTTCCGACAGATTCCTGCCCGACAAGGCCATCGACCTGGTGGACGAGGCCGCCTCGCGCCTGAGAATAGAAATTGATTCAATGCCGCTGGAGCTCGACGAACTCGAAAGAAAAATCCGCCAACTGGAAATAGAGCGGCAGGGGCTTATTAAGGAAAAATCCAAAACCGCCGATGTCGACGCCAAAATATCGCTACTGCGCAAGGAGCGCGACCGTCTGTCGGAGCACTGGCGCAAGGAAAAAGAAATAATCACCCGTCTTCGCTCGCTTAAAGAAGAAACCGAGCGGCTCAAAATCGAGGAACATCAAGCGGAACGCGCCGGCGATTTGGGCAAGGTCGCGGAACTGCGCTATGGAAAATCGCGCGACATCGGACAGCGTCTCGCCGAGGAAAACAATAAACTCGCCGCGCTTCAGGAAAAACTTAAGATGCTTAAAGAGGAAGTGGATGAAGAGGATATAGCCGAAGTCGTCGCCAAGTGGACGGGTATTCCGGTATCCAAAATGCTGGAAACCGAATCGCAGAAGCTTTTGCGTATGGAAGAGTTTCTTAAGCGCCGCGTCGTCGGTCAGGACGAAGGCGTTGCCGCCGTTGCGGCGTCGGTGCGCCGCTCGCGTTCCGGGCTTTCCGACCCGAATCGTCCGATAGGGTCGTTTATTTTTCTGGGACCGACGGGTGTGGGTAAGACAGAATTGGCAAAATCGCTGGCGGAATTCCTGTTCAACGACGAGCGAAGCATAGTGCGGCTCGATATGTCGGAGTACATGGAAAAACATTCCGTATCGCGGTTGATGGGCGCTCCCCCGGGCTATGTGGGTTACGAAGAAGGCGGCCAGCTCACGGAGGCGGTTCGCCGTCGGCCGTATTCGGTGGTATTGTTCGATGAGATAGAAAAAGCCCATCCCGATGTTTTCAATTCGCTTTTGCAGATTCTCGACGACGGACGTCTTACCGACGGGCAGGGACGCACCGTGGATTTCAAGAACACCGTCATAATTATGACGTCCAACCTCGGCGCCGAAATTTATCAGAAGACCGAGACGCCTCTTCTGGAAATAATGGAAAAAGGTTTGAAGGACGAGTTAATGACGGCGCTCAGGGCGTTTTTCCGTCCGGAATTTTTGAATAGAATCGACGAGGTCGTGGTTTTCCGCAATCTGGCCAGAGAAAGCATAAAGCAAATTGTGGATATTCAGATAGCGCAGGTCAACGCGCGGCTCTCGGAGAAAAAAATCGTCGTTTCGCTTGACGACAAATCAAAAGAATATCTGGCCGCCGCCGGATTCGATCCGCATTTCGGGGCGCGTCCGCTTAAAAGAGCGATACAGCGGGAGATTGTCGATGTGTTGAGCGGCAAGCTTTTGGCAGGCGGGATAAAAGAAGGCGCGCGAGTATCCGTTACCGCGATTCCGAAAGGCGGCGGACTTAAGTTTAATGTGCCTTGAAACCGTCGGAAGAAGTTGACCCCGCAGGGACAGGATTGAGTGTCCGTCATTGAGCGGGATTTCGCTAAGCTCAACGAGCCCTCCCCTGCGCGAGGATATTGTCTGTCATCAAGCGGAGGGCAAAACCTTTCATACGATAGGTTGCCGACGGAGGGAGTGGTTAGAATTAGGCGCCTTTTAACTCGGAGAAGTCGGCTATCAGGCGATAGTGTTCGACTATGCGGGACAGCAGAGCCAGTCGGTTGCCTCTGAGATTGGCCTCAGGCGCCATTACCATCACTTTATTAAAAAAGTTTTCCAGCGGAACGGCGAGTTTTGTAAGCAGTGTCAAAGCTTCGGGGTAATTTCTGGATTTTCGCAGTATCTCAAAATCGTTTAACAGCGATTCGACCGCGCCGGAAAGTTCTTTCTCCTCATCCTGAGCGAAGAGAGTTTCGTCTACGGCAAGAGTTTTTACGTCGGTTCCGGCCTTTTGCGCCTGTCTTATTATGTTGCCGGCCCGCTTCAGCGATACGGTTATCTGTTCAAAGGCCTTGTCGTTCTTTGCCGCGCCCAGCGCCTCCGCGCGGGCGGCCGCGTCGGGCACGTCGTCGAATCCGGCGGCTAAGGCAGCGCGTATTTCGTCAATCCCCCTCCCGCTTTCCTGAAAAATCGTTTCCAGCCGCAGTCGTATAAAATCCTTTATTTTCGCAAGTGTGCCGTCGATATCGGAGGATATTGTTTTTTTTGTCCGCTCATCGGAGCTGTCCACCAGGCCGCGCAGCGCCTCGGCAAAAATTAAATTAAGCGGCAGAGATATATTTTTTTCAAGAAGAATTTTAAGCAGACCGGCTGCCGCGCGCCGGAGACCGTAGGGATCTTCCGAACCGGTGGGTATTATGCCTATGGCGAAATCGGCGGCGATGGTGTCTGCCCTGTCGGCTATGGCGACAATTGATGCTTCCGCTCCGGAAGGAACCGTTCCGTCGCTGTCGGCGGCGGACGGGCGGTAGTGTTCCCGTATTATTGAAACCACAGTATCGTTTTCGCCGGCGTTTTTGGCGTAAATCGCGCCGGCTATTCCGCAGAGTTCGGGGTATTCAAATATAATTTCGCTCGTCAAATCCGCCTTTGCGAGTTCGGCGCCTCTTGCGGCGTTCTTTTTGGCGTCTTCTTTGAGTCCCGCGGCATCGGCGAATGAAACGGCGAGTTTCCGGACGCGCGCGGTTTTATCGGCCATACTGCCGAGGCGTTCGCGGAATGTGACACCGGAAAGTTTGGCCGCCATTGCGTCAGGGCTTAGTTTTAGATCGTTCTTATAAAAAAAGAGGGCGTCTTCAAGACGCGCGGTAAGCACTTTTTCATAGCCGGCCACTATTCTTTCCACGCCGGACGATATCCCGTTTTTAACCGCGACAAAGTTTTCGCTCAACGCGCCTTCTTTGGTCCTGAGCGCGAAGAATTTTTGCTTTTTCTTCATGCAGGTTATAAGTATTTCTTCCGGCAGGGCAAGATATTTCTTGTCGAATCGTCCCGCGAGCGCCGTGGGATATTCTACAAGCGAATTGACTTCGCTCACCAAATCTTCGTCGAAAAGCACGCGGGCCTTTACCGACATGGCGGCGGCTTCCAGCGCCCGTCTTAGCAGTTTTTCGCGTTCCCTATGGTCGGCCAGCACACAGGTATTTTTGAGCGCCTGTAAATATTTGGCGGTTCCCGAAACCGTTAATTTCTTTCCGAATCCCGGCCCCGGGCCGAATGTTTTGGCGGAAGATTGGACTCCGCCCGCCGAAAATTTTACGATTTTCGAGCCGTACAGCGCGAGTATATTTCGTATGGGTCTGGCAAAACGGAATTTTGTCTCGTTCCATACCATTGATTTCGGGAATTTTATCGTCGAGATGATTCCCTGAAGGCCGTCGGAGAGTATTTTTTCGGTTTTGTCGCCGGGGATTTTTATCTCAGCGGCGAAGTATTCTCCTTTGGCGAGTTTTTTAACGGATAATTTTTCGGGCGGCAGGCCGAGTTTGCGCGCAAATCCGATGGCCGGCGGCTTGAACGAACCGTCTTCCGCGCGTCCCGCGGCGACGGCCGGCCCCGTGTATTCTTCGATTTTATCGTCGGCTTTCGGCGCGACTCCGCAAACCGTTACCGCGAGGCGGCGGGGAGTGTGATAATAGGCAACCTCGCCGTGCGGCACGTTTTTTTCGTCGAGCAGAGCGACGATTTTGGCGGCGAATTCCGCGGCGGCGGGTTCAATGTAGGATGCGGGTAATTCTTCGCAGCCGATTTCGATTATTATGTCGGCGGGTTGCGCCGCGACTTTTTTTACGGGTGCCATAGGTTTTGGATTATAACATTTTTTCGGTTTGTTTTCCATCATAATGTTGTTGACCCAAAATTATTAACTTGAGCCAATTGAAAAACCCCGTTATTTGTCATTCTGAGACCTTCGGCGAGCGTCATTCTGAGTCCTTCGGCGGTTGTCATTCTGAGCGTAGCGAAGAATCTCATAATGCCTCAGGATAAACTCCGCGAAGAATCTCGTCTTCCGACGACCACCCTTCGGGTGGAGGCCATTCACGGATCCTGCCCTGAGCCAAAGCGAGACCCTTCCCCCGCATCAAGCGCGGGGTCAGGGTGACAAAAGTGAAGGGTTCGCTGGCGACATTTTGGACACTTTTTCAATTGACTCAATCTGCAACTTTTTTCTTGGCCGTTAAGTATGCCGGCGTCGAAAAATAAAATCTTTTGGGGAGGCACTTGACAAGTCCAATAAAAAAATATATACTCTACCGAAACGATAGAGATAGTATACAATAGAAATCTACGCCCGATAAACCAAAAAAATATAATTTGCGCGGCGACAATTCGGTATAAAAAAATGAAACTGACATACAAAGGCGATTACGCTTTAAAAATTATTCTTGATCTTGCCCAGCATTACGACAAAGGCCTGTCGCGCGTAAAAGATATTTCAGAAAGGCAGGATATACCCAAAAAATATCTTGAACAAATCATCATCATTCTAAAAGGCGCGGGATACGTCAGAAGCCGCCGCGGCCCCGACGGAGGAATATCTCTGGCGAAGCCGCCGGAAAAAATCATGCTCGGCGAAATCATCCGTTTGACCGACGGCGCTACGTCTCCCATCACCTGTATAAGCAAAACGGAACCGTCGAAATGCAGGGATTTCGGCCGATGCTCGTTCGTGGATATGTGGCGCGACATTCGGGATTACACAAACAGCATAGTAGACAACACAACATTTGCGGATATGGTCGAAAAATCCAAAAAAATATCCGTAAAGCATCCCGATTACAACATCTGATTTTTTAAGAGCATTGTATATAGTTCAGGTAGACAATATAATTATGCCGTAAAAACGGCGATTACAGGAGGCAGCAAAATGTCGAACGAAAAAAAACAATTGAGTCCCGAAACTATACTATTGCACGGAGCGCAAACGCCGGATTCCGCCACCGGAGCCCGCGCGGTGCCTATTTATCAAACCACATCTTATCAGTTCCGCGATTCCGAGCACGCGGCCAATCTGTTCGCGCTTAAAGAGTTCGGCAATATCTATACGCGCATAATGAATCCCACCACCGATGTGTTTGAAAAGCGTATGGCTCTCTTGGACGGCGGCGTCGGCGCGTTGGCGGTTGCGTCGGGGCAGTCGGCCATAACGTTGGCAATTTTGAATCTTGCCCGCGCCGGCGACGAGATAGTGTCCGCCGACAACCTCTACGGCGGAACGTACACTCTTTTTCATTACACGCTGCCGCGTCTGGGCATTACGGTGAAATTCGTGAAGTCGAACGATCTTGCCGCGCTGCGGTCGGCCATAACCCCAAAAACGAAAGCGGTTTACGCCGAGTCGGTAGGAAATCCCAAACTCGACGTCGCCGACCTCGACGGTATTTCGCGCATTGCGCGCGAAGCGCGTCTTCCTTTTATACTGGACAATACCGTATCGCCGTATCTGTTGCGGCCTTTTGACTACGGGGTCGATATCGCGGTTTACTCCGCCACCAAGTTTATAGGCGGCCACGGGACTTCGATAGGCGGAGTTATCGTCGACGCGGGTAAGTTCGACTGGACTATAAAAGAAGACGGGAAATCCAAGTTTCCCACGATAGCCGACCCTGAGCCGAGCTATCACGGCATAAACTTCGTCGAGGCGCTCAAGCCGATGGGCAACATCGCTTACATTATCAAGGCGCGCGTGACTTTGCTGCGCGACCTCGGGCCTGCGCTCTCTCCGTTCAATTCATTTTTATTTTTGCAGGGACTTGAAACGCTTCATTTAAGAATGGTTCGCCATTCCGAGAATGCCGTCAAGGTTGCGGAGTATCTGCAAAAACATCCCAAGGTTGTCTGGGTAAATTACCCCGGCCTTAAAACAAGCCCGGAATACGAGCGCGTCAAAAAATATCTTCCGCGCGGAGCCGGCTCGATAGTGGGTTTCGGCATAAAGGGAGGGCTTGCCGCCGGACGCAGGTTCATTGATTCGCTGCAACTTGTATCACATTTGGCTAATATCGGCGACGCCAAAACGCTTGCCATTCACCCGGCGACTACGACACATCAGCAGTTGTCGGAAGATGAGCAGCGCGCTACCGGAGTAACGCCCGACTTTGTGCGGCTTTCCGTGGGACTGGAAAATACCGACGACATAATAGCCGATATAGAGCAGGCGCTGGGACAATAGGTGGTAGTAGGGGCGAAAGATTTTTCGCCCCTGCCGGTGAAAAATGTTCTGTTTGTAGGGGCGAAAGATTTTTCGCCCCTACAGGTAATTTTTATCATCCTCAACCCTGTCGTTAAATGGAGCTAATTATGTTAAGAATATATGATGATATAACGAAAACCGTAGGCAACACACCATTGGTAAGAATCAATCGCATCGCATCGGGCGCCGCAGCGACGGTTCTTGCCAAACTCGAATCTTTCAATCCGTTGTCGAGCGTAAAAGACCGCATCGGAGTTTCGATGATAGACGACGCCGAACAAAGAGGAATTCTCAAAGAGGGCGCGGTCATAGTCGAGCCGACGAGCGGCAATACGGGCATAGCCCTGGCCTTCGTTGCGGCGGCAAGAGGGTATCGCCTGATACTTACCATGCCGGACACAATGAGCGTCGAACGTCGGCAGCTTCTTAAAATATTCGGCGCGGAACTTGTCCTGACCGAAGGTACCAAGGGTATGCGCGGAGCGGTTGAAAAAGCCGAGGAAATAGCGCGTTCGATTCCCGGGAGTTTTTTGCCGCAGCAGTTTAATAACAAGTCCAATCCCGCGATACACCGCGCGACGACGGCGGAAGAAATTTGGCGCGATACCGGCGGAGCCGTTGACATTTTTGTTGCCGGCGTGGGCACGGGTGGAACGATAACGGGCGTGGGCGAGGGATTAAAAAAAAGAAAGCCCGGCGTGCGTATAGTGGCCGTGGAACCAAGCGATTCCGCCGTGCTTTCCGGCGAAAAGCCATGCCCGCATAAAATTCAGGGAATAGGAGCGGGCTTCGTTCCCGCAGCGCTTGATCTCTGCGTAGTGGACGAGATATTCAAGGTAACCAACGAGGAATCGGGATCCTTCGCGCGTCGTTTGGCGCGCGAGGAAGGGATACTGGCCGGAATATCGTCGGGCGCGGCGCTTTATGCCGCGGTGGAAGTAGCGCGTCGTCCCGAGAACGCCGGCAAAACAGTGGTGGTGTTGCTGCCGGATACCGGCGAAAGATATTTGTCGACGTGGCTGTTCGAGAAATAAAAAAAGATTTATTTTATATCCGGCTGCTTGCCTCTCCATTAAAGGGAGAATCCGATGAAAGACGAAAGAAAAACGTCGTCCGGCGAAGGCCTCGGCATAGTCGAGACAAAATACTTTGCCTTTAACGGACTTGAACTGGAATTCGGCCAAAAACTCTCCGAAGTAACCATCGCTTACGAGACCTACGGGCGGCTTAACGAAAATAAATCCAACGCCGTGCTCATAGCGCACGCTTTGACCGGCGACGCGCACGCGGCCGGCTGTCACGAGGGCGACGAAAGGCCCGGATGGTGGGACGAAATGATAGGTCCCGGCAAGGCGTTCGACACGGACAAATACTTCGTAATCTGCTCGAATGTTCTGGGCGGATGCAGGGGAACCACCGGTCCGTCGTCGATAAATTCCGAAACCGGCAAACCTTACGGCGCTTCGTTCCCGACGATAACCATTAAGGACATGGTATCCGCGCAGCTTCGGCTGACGGAACATCTGGGGATAGCCAAACTTCTGTCCGTCGCCGGCGGCTCGATGGGCGGAATGCAGACGCTCGAATGGCTCTCGTCTCATCCGGACAGGGTGCGTTCGGCCATTCCCATAGCCACTACGGCGAAGCATTCTCCTCAGCAGATAGCGTTTTCCGAAGTCGGCCGGCAGGCCGTAACGGCGGATCCCGACTGGCGGGGCGGGGACTACTACGGCGTGTCTTTTCCGTCGAGAGGGCTTGCGGTGGCCCGCATGGTCGGACATATAACTTATATGTCCGACGCGTCCATGGCCGAAAAATTCGGCCGGCGCGTGAAGACATCGCGTCCGGGATTTAAATTCGAGCCGGATTTCGAGGTCGAGGGCTATCTTAAATATCGCGGAGAGAGTTTTGTAAAACGTTTCGACGCCAACTCTTACCTCTATATAACCAAGGCGCTCGACTATTTTGATCCTGCCGGCGACCGGCCGCTCCACGAGGTCTTCAGCGGTCTTGCGGCCAAAGTTCTGGCCATATCGTTTAAGTCCGACTGGCTGTATCCGTCTTATCAGACGCAGGCGATAGTGCGGGCTCTTAAAATCGCCGGCGCCGACGTTACTTACTGCGAAATAGAATCCACGTACGGGCACGACGCGTTTCTTCTTGAGTTCAAGGAGGAAACCCGTCTTATAAAACATTTTCTGGAGCGCGTCCGGTCCGTGGGCGAACTGACAAAGGAATAAATATGACGAATACAAAAATAAATCCCGTTTACGACGCGGCTGTTTCGTGGGTGACCGAAAATTCGTCGGTGCTGGATTTGGGTTGCGGCGGCGGGGAATTATTGGAGCGCCTGTCGCGCGAAAAGCGCGCCAGGGTGACCGGAATCGAGATAGACGAGCAGGCGATATACAGTTGTGTGGCCAGAGGCCTGAGTGTTTTGCACGAGGATCTGGAGGCGGGTCTTAAGGACTTCGCGGATAAATCTTTCGATTACGTGATATTGCTCGACACATTCCAGCAGGTGCGTCGTCCCGCGGTGATTCTTGACGAAGCGCTGCGTGTCGGTAAAAAAGTCGTCGCCGGATTTCCGAATTTCGCAAATCTTAAATCGAGGATGCAGATATTTCTGGGAGGACGGGCGCCGGTCACGCCCGCTCTGCCGTACAAATGGCACGACACGCCGAACCTGCATTTTTTAAGCGCGCTCGATTTTGAGGACTATATCAAGGAAAAGAATATTACCGTCGAGAAAAGAGAATTTTTCACGGGCATACGCCGCGTGAGATACCTGCCTAATCTTTTCGGAGAGGAAGCCGTATATCTTTTGTCGGCAGGCAAACCCGAAAGAAACAAATAAAGCGCCCGTCATCTTCCGGTTAATTTGTCGGAGCGCTTTCTATCCGGATATTATTCTTTCCTGCCGGAGAGTTTCTTGAAACCATCGAGCACCGCGGCGGTAGCGTCGGCGGAAAACGAGACGCCTTTGCCGGGTTTATATTCGCCGTTTTCAAGATAAAAGTTCCGTATGTGAACGTACTTGCGGCCTTTGAAATCGGCCGAATAAACTTTGAGCTTGCCCTTATCCGTCTCTTCGAGAACTTCTTCGGCGTCGCCCTTACCTTCCGCTATTTTGCTCAGCGTTTCAATGATAACCGGCACGTGTTTGAACGAAATCCACGAACCTTTTTTAGTCGGGCTCGGTTCGGCGCCGTCGGCGAAGCTGGCGTAAAGCCGCACGTCTATTTTGTTGTTTTTCAGCACGGATATTCTTATTTCCTCCGTGTCATTTTTGCGGATTGTCGATACAAGCTCCGAGTTCATGAATATTCCGTTCTTATCGAAAGGCGCTGCCATTTTTAATCTCCGTGATTTCGGTCTCCGTCGAAAAAAGTATGTCGCGGGCCGCTTATTTTGTTGTTTTGATTATTGACGCAGTAATGCTTCCACCAGAGCTCTTGCGAAGTCCGGCGCGGCTTCGGGGCCGGCGGCGGTTATTACAGAGCCGTCTATCTCGACACGGTTACCCGTGTAAGTTCCGCGTTTGATCTCCTTTTTTACCGACGGAAACGCAGTCACTTTTTTGCCGTCGACCGCGCCGGATTTGTCGAGCGTGACGGTGGCAATGCAGATGGCGCCCAATATTTTGGCGCTTGACGCGAAGTGGCGCGCCAGAGCGTGCGCCGCCGGATTTTCCCAGAAAACCTCCGCGCCGGAACCGCCCACAAAAACGGCTCCCGCGTATTCCGACGGATTAATGTCCTGTATGAGGGCATCGGACTCCGTTCTCCCGCCGAGCATACCGGACAGCGTGCCCGTTTTCAGAGAAACCGTCACGACTTCCATCCCCGCCGCCTCGATTGCTTTCTTCGGCTCGAAATATTCCTCGTCGCGGAAGTTTATCGGAGCCGTAATCATAAGGACTTTTTTGGACATCCCCGCCGCCTTGGCCGCCGGCGTCGAAGGCGCTCCCGCTTTTGAACGGACTATTTTAACCGACTTCAGTATAATGTCGGTGGCGGGCGCGTCTCTTGGTCCCCGCGGCGCGCGGGCAATTTTATTTACAATGTCCTGCCCCTCCGCGACCTGTCCGAAAATCGTATGTTTTCCGTCGAGCCACGGAGTCGGCGTCTCCGTTATGAAGAATTGCGAGCCGTTGGTGGCCGGTCCGGAATTCGCCATAGCCAGCCGTCCCGGCCGGTCGAATTTAAGATCGGATATTTCGTCCTTGAAGCGGTAGCCCGGCCCGCCCGTTCCGGTGCCCAGGGGGCATCCGCCCTGAATCATAAACTCCGGAATAACTCTGTGAAATTTAAGGCCGTCATAGAAACGCCTTTTCGCCGACTGCCCCGTTTTTTGGTCGATGAATTCTTTCGTTCCCTCGGCAAGACCCGTGAAATTCTCGACCGTCAGGGGGGCTTTGTCCTCAAATAACTCCACGGTTATCTTTCCCATGGATGTCTCGAATATCGCTTTCATTTTTACGCCCTCTTTTGCGCCGGCTCCGGCGGTAAGCGCGAAAAATACCGCGGCCGCCGCCGCGCAGTTAATAAGTTTTTTCATGGCAACCTCCCGTATCGTTAACTCGAAACGATTATATCAAAGTCCTTCCGGCTTTTCAAATTATCCGATTGACTTATACGGCGATATAATGTAAAATTCCGTCTCACCATGGGCAAAATGTACGTAAGCTACAATATGCTATCCATATACGGGGACTGCCCCCGGAAATACAAGTTCCAGTATGTGGATGGTCTCGCCAAGCTTTATCGTCAGGAAAAACCTTATTTGTCGTTCGGAGAATCCCTTCACAAGGCATTGGAAGAGTTCTTCAAAAATCCGAATGCGGAGTCCAGAACCAAGGAAAATCTGCTCGGCATTCTGAGTCGGGTGTGGATAAAAAAAGGATTTTCCAGCGAGGACGAAGAAAAACAGTATCTTCGCGACGCCGAGCGGTATCTGGGCATATTCTTCGACACTCAGGACGTAAAAATAACGCCGTTTCGCGTCGAAGAATTCTTTCGCGTTCCTATGGAAGGTTTTTTTCTTACCGGAAGAATGGACCGCATAGACATTCTGCCGGGCACAAAAAACAAGCTTGAGATAATAGATTACAAAACCGGCAAGTATATGCCGACGCAGGAGACCTTTGATAAGGACCTCCAGATGTCGCTGTACGCGCTTGGGGCATTAAAGAAATATCCGGAGTACTCGCCGGAGAAAATTTCCGTTTATTATTTTCAGCACGGACAGAAACTCACCACGACTCGCACTCCCGAACAGCTTGCCGAAGTCGAGAGCGATCTTGAGGAGCGCGTCGCGGCTATCGCTTCGGATACTGATTATGAACCCAGAGAAACTCCGTTTTGCAGGAGCTGCGATTATCTTCTCATCTGTCCGTTGATGGGCGTATGTGCCACGGAAACCGCGGGAAAAACGCGTCTCGACGAACAGGCCGGGCAGCAGGCGCTTCTGGAAGAAGAACTTAAAAAAACCAAAGAACACTACGTTTCCATAACTCAGGACCTCTACGCGCTTCATAACTACTCGCTGGACATATCTTCCACGCTCGATTCTAAAATTTTGGCGCAGAAGATTTCCGCCGCGTTCAGGGGCATTGCGGCGGCGGCGCGCTCGGCGCTTTTTTTCTGGGACGTGGGCGAGGGAAAATTCATCCTGACCGATTCGCATAATCTGGATTTTTCAGAGGACTTCGCCGTAGAAGAAAATAAAATATTTTCATTTTCGGGCGGCTGCGATTTCGGTCTGAGCGCGTCCGACACTTTCTCGCGGGATAATCCGTTTTGCTCATTGTTCGGATCCACACACGGACTCAAAAACTACGTAGTCACTCCGCTTGTGACAAAAGACAAAGTTTTCGGGTTGATGGCGCTGGCCGATCTGGCCGGCTCGCGGCGACCGACCAATAAACATCTTCAGACGGTACTGACGTCCCTGGCCGACCAGGCGGCCGTAGCCATATACAATTCGTCGCTTTACAGATACGCCATTTACGACGGGCTGACCAAACTATTTCGCGGCAGTCATTTTCAGGAGCGGCTCAAAATAGAAATGGCCCGCGCCCGCCGCACCGGCGAAAAACTTACTCTGGTGATGTGTGACCTCGATAATTTCAAAAAAATAAACGACACCTACGGACACATCGAAGGCGACAGAATACTCAGGGAATTCGGCAGGACGGTCAGAGTCAAGACCCGCGCCACGGACATTTGCGGCCGATACGGCGGCGAAGAATTCGCCGTGCTGCTGCCGTCCACGGACGTGTCGGGCGCGGTCAATGTAGCCGAAAATATCAGGGCGCACGCGGAATCTTCCATAAAAACGTCCGACGGTAAACCGGTGACGGCGAGTTTCGGCGTAGCCGCCTGGGACGTTTCAATGAACAATCCGTCCGACTTTGTGCATAAGTCAGACGAAGCGCTTTACAAGGCCAAACAGAGCGGCAAAAACCGGGTGGTGTTCGTCTGATGAAATTTATAAAGACGCTCGCGGCCCTGGCCCTTGCGCCCGTCGTCGCCGCTGCCGTTTACACTTATGCGCGTTTTCTGTATAACTTTGCCTCGGAGTCGATACTGGTTTACCGGAGTTTCTGGGCGGCTCTTGCGTTGTATCCGGTTTTTCAGAAATTTGTCGCGCGGCCGGCAAAAGTTTACATATTCGAACACGAGATGACTCACGCGCTTTTTGCCGTCCTTACGGGCAGCCGCGTCAAAAAGATATCCGTTAAAAAAGACAACGGCAGCGTCATCGTCGATAAAACCAATTCGCTGATCACTCTCGCGCCGTATTTTTTTCCGCTCTACGCGGCGATGATTTTCGGCATATGGAAACTTTCCGCGATGCTCTGGCCCCGGATAATGCCGTGGGAGCCGGCGGCGCATTTTGCGTTCGGGCTGGCTCTGAGCTTTCATTTTCTTATGACCGCCGGCGCGATATTGCAGGGGCAGTCGGATATTAAATCCGACGGCGTGTTTTTTTCGCTTGCGGTAATATTTTCTCTGTATATATTCGTATCCGTTTTTCTGCTTAAATTTTTATTCGGGTCGCCCGCCGTTTTCGGCGACCTTGCAGGGTTTTTAAAGGAAATATGGCGGCTTTCCGCCGTTTTTTACGCATGGCTGTGGCGTGTGTTTTACGAAAATATTATTCCCGCCGCGCGTCGAGTCGTCGGCGATTCCATTCCGAAAGGTTGAGTGCGCAATATGCCGGTTCACGTCATTGAAGAAATAAAAAGAAAACTTTTTCACATGCTCACGCTTATTTACGTCGTGGGTTACTGGTTCCTTCCGCGCGAAATCGCGGTCGGCGGAATGGGTATAACAATCTTCACCGCCCTTGTCATCGAGATGGTCCGGCTTAATCATGAAAAAATCAACCGGCTTATTTTGCTTCTGGGCATCCATAGAAAAAGCGAAGAACAGCATCTCAGCGGACTTCTGTGGACTCTTTCGGGAGCATTTTTTACGATGTATTTTTTCGACAGCCCCGACAACCCGCTTACGCGCAATATCGTTCTGGCGGCGCTGCTTTATGCCGCGCTCGGCGACACGGCCGCCGCTCTTGTGGGAAGGATTATCGGCAGAACCAGAATAGGCACAAAATCTCTTGAAGGAAGTTTGGCCTGTCTGTTTACGAATCTGGCGGTAGGATATTTTCTTCTTCCGTGGCCGATATTCCTGTGGGGCGCCGTTTTCTCGGCATTTTTTGAACTGATAAAATGGCCGCTCAACGACAATTTTTGGATACCGATTCTTTCCGCGGGCGCGCTTACGCAATTGATGATAAGGTATTCCTTCCTGTAACGCTTTGCCGGCGCGGAATGTTCAACGCTGGCTTCACAAACCATACCAATGCTTAAAGTCGAGTCGCTCACCAAACAGTTTCGCGGCGTCGAAGTCCTTAGCGGGCTTACGTTTTCCGTCGGAGCGGGCGAAGTGCTCGGTTTTCTGGGGCCCAACGGCGCGGGTAAAACTACGACCGTTCGCATCGTTTCCGGAGCCATCCTGGCAACTTCGGGCAGGGTGGAAATAAACGGAGTGTCCATTGCCGACGACCCCGTGGCGTGTAAAAAAATCACATCTCTTGTTCCGGAGCAGCCATATTTATGGGAGCGGCTGAGTGGCTGCGAATATCTGTCTTTCGTCGGGAAAATATACGGGCTTTCTTCCGAAGTTATCGCCGAGCGCGGCGAAAAACTGCTGGCGGACTTCACACTTTCGGAATCGGCCGACACGATGATAGAGACATATTCATACGGAATGAGGCAGAAACTCGCCTGGTGCGCGGCGCTTCTGACCGAGCCGCTGCTGCTTCTGCTCGACGAGCCGTTTACCGGACTCGACCCTATGAGCGTTCGCGCCGCCCGCGCTCATGTCGAGGCGGCGGCCCGCCGCGGCGCGGCTGTTTTTATCTCCACGCACATACTT
This sequence comes from Elusimicrobia bacterium HGW-Elusimicrobia-1, assembly GCA_002841695.1. Classification (NCBI taxonomy): domain Bacteria; kingdom Pseudomonadati; phylum Elusimicrobiota; species Elusimicrobia bacterium HGW-Elusimicrobia-1. The sequence continues at coordinate 15,421 of PHAN01000012.1, forward strand.
GAGATAGCCGAAAAACTCTGCAATAAAATATGTATTTTGAACCGCGGACAAATTGTGGCGGCCGAATCGAGAGAGAATCTCAAAAAACTTTTTGACAGAGAGATGTCGCTTGAAGACATTTTTTTTGAGATAGTTAAAGACAAACAGCCCGGATTATAAGCGTCCGGAACCTTCCGTAATGATGAATACCGTTTCGACTTTCGTCTGGGCATTTTCGAGGGGAGTAAGGAATCGCTTTCTTTCGTTGACACTTTTCGGAGAGTTTAAGGCGGCTCTTTTTATTTTTATCGGAATGGTTTTCGCAGCTTCGCTTTTCTTTTTTTTCTGGCGGCTGATATCCTATCTCGACTCGGTCGCGCTGATAGGTCCCGCGCTATCGGGCAAGTTCGTTTCGCTGGTATGCCTGTCGGTATGGTGGATGGCTGTTTTTTCGTCGCTGAACGCGGCGTACGGCCATTTTTACTTTGCGTCCGACACTCACACTCTGATGTCCTGGCCGCTTCCGTTCGCCGACGTTACCGCCGTGAAACTCTTTCGTGTCTTCAGAGATTCTTCCACCACCGCCCTTGCCGCGATGGTTCCGCTGGTGGTGGCCTTTGGCGCGGCGCGCTCTGCGCCGTTTTCATTTTACGCGCAAAGTTTCGCGGGACTCGCGCCGTTTTTTTTCTCGGCGACGGCCATCGGCGTTGCGGCGGTAATATTGGTGAGCGCCCTTTTTCCTGCCTCCAAGGCGCGAAGGCTGATATGGGTTCTGCTGGCGGCCTCCGGCAGCGCGATTTACGTGCTGATAAGAATGCTTGAACCGGAGCGCCTTGTCAGGCCGGACTCTCTTGAGTTTGTCGCCGAATATCTGTCTTTTCTTGAAACGCCCGCCGCATCACGTCTGCCGTCGGGGATTTATTATGCGATTATGGCAAAATCTTCGGCGGGCGGGTTTAATATTATCGGCTGGTTGGCGCTGTCGGGCATTTGCGCGGCGCTTTACGCGGCCGTCTCTAAGCTCTCGGAGTATTTTTACGCCGATTCGCTGGCCAACAAGAATGACACCGGACGTTCCGGCGGCTTTTCGGAAAAAATCAACCCGCGGGGACCTTCTGGCGAAATAATGGCTCTGGACGCGAAGGTTTTTTTCAGAGAGCCGCAAAGATGGTCGCAAATAATGCTGGTCGCCGGACTATTCGCGGTTTACCTGGCCAGCGCGGCCAGAATTCCCGCCGACACTTTTTATCTTAAAACCATAGTGGCTTTTATGAACGTGGGCCTTGTCGGATTTGTGGCCGCGGCTCTTTCTCTGCGGTTTGTCTTCGCCGCGTTCAGCGAGGAATCGGGATTTTGGTGGGTGCTGGCCACGTCGCCGATGTCCGTGGAGCGGATAGTGCGCGCCAAGTTTCTCTCCCGCGCCGCGCTGGTTGCCGTATCGTCTTCCGCGCTTTATTCCGGCACCGCGCTGATACTCGCAATACCGGCGGCCGCCTCGATTGCGGGGATAGGTTTTACCGCCGGAATCGCACTGTGCGTATCGACGGCGGCCATATATTTCGGCATAAGGTTTCCCAAAAAAATATTTTCAAGCACGGCCGAGATAGAGGGATCCAACGGCGGACTTTTTTATGTTGCCGCTTCTCTTTTTTACGTGGCGTTGAATTTGACGGTGTCGGCCGGGCCGTTCAGGGCGTACTACATAACGACATTCTCCGCCGTGCCGTCCGCGCGTTCGGGAAATTTGCTTATGGTTTCCGCCGCCGCGTTGTTTATGGCCAATGCCGTCTTGGCGTATTTTTTCTACAAGAAATCTATCGAGGCGGCCCGAACTTATGAGTAAAATGAAAATATCTTTTTTGTTCCCGCTGCTTGTAGTGTGTTCCGCTCCGGCAGGATGCCGCGCCGCGCCCGCTCCGTGTGAGGTTGCGCGGAACGCCTTTCCGCCTCCCGGCTCGTTTTTTGCGGAAGTCCGGACGTCTCGCAAAGCCGTGGCCATAAGTTTCGACGACGGCCCGGGCGATTATACGCCCGCAGTGCTCGATATCCTGGCGCGCCGCGGCGCCCGCGCGACTTTTTTTGTTATGGGGTCAAGGATAAAAGGCCGCGAAGACATACTGCGCAAGATTCACGCGGCAGGCCACGAAATCGCAAACCATACCTACGGGCACATAAACTTTTACGCGTATAAAAATGATGACCGCGCCGTGGCGCTCACGTCCGAAATCAATAAAACCGACGCGCTGATTTTCGCGGCTGTCGGCGAGCGTACTCGGTTTTTGCGAATGCCGCACGGATACTGCGCGCGTTGGTCGCGCGATGTCGCGCGACTCACCGGACACGTTATGACAAATTGGACCAGGGGCTACGACTGGATGGGTTTGAGTCAGGAAGAGACCACGCGAAAATATGTGGAAGCTCTGAAGCCCGGCGCCATACTGCTTTTTCACGACGGCGGGGGCAATAGAACAAAAACTATCGCGGCGCTTGAGGCGGTGTTGGATGCTGCCTCAAAGGCCGGCTATGAAGCGGTTACGGTGGGGGATTTGATTTGTTCGCCGGTCGACGACATTGTTGTCGAAAAAAAATAAATGGGCAAGGTGGGAATTGAACCCACACGAGGACATAGTCCCCTCAGGTTTTTGAGACCTGTGCGTCTGCCAGTTCCGCCACTTGCCCTTGTCGGCCGAAAAAACACTAAAATCGCCGGCCGTCGCGTCAGATTATATCAAAAAGCCGGGCGCGGCGCAGATTAAAAAGTGTCCTCGTTTGCGAATCCTTGCGGCATTGTGTCGAAAATCACGCCGCCCCTCGGTTCAGGCAAAGCTTGAAAAAATATAAAAATTTAATATCATAAACACTCGACGTCGACTCGCCGCCGGAGGAAACCTATGAATACCAAAAAGAAAATATCTTTTATTATCGCCTCCGCGGTTTTTTTTGCGGTTATGCTGCTATGGTTCGCGGGCTTTTTGACGGCGCTTGACAACAGTTTGTCGGATTTCAAGTTTATACTGCGAGGGCCGCTCGCCGCCGACCCTGATGTGATAATAGTGGCCGTCGACGAAAACGCCGTAAAAAAACTCGGCCGCTGGCCCTGGCCGCGAAGAGTACACGCCCGTTTGATAGACAGAATAACCCGCGACGGCGCGAAGGCGATAATTTTCGACGTGCTGTTCACCGAGGCCGACCGCGCCGACCCCGCCTCCGACGCCCAATTGCTTGCCGCCGCCCGACGTTCGCGGCGGACAATTCTGGGCGGGATGTTTCAGTTTAAGGGCGCCTCGCCTGACGTATATCTTGTTCCGCCCGGCGAAAATATTCATTCTCCGCGAGTCGGATTCGTGAATATTTTTCCCGAACTCGACGGCAAATGCCGCAAAGTGCCCGTCGTAATAGAGTATAAAGGATTGCTCCTGCCGTCTCTGGCGATGCGCGGACTGGAGTTGTATTACGGCAAGCGCATCGACGCCATACTCCGGGAGCGTCGCGTCGATCTCGACGATAACGGCGAAATGATAGTCAACTATCGCGGCGGTTTCGAGCGGTTCGAGTATGTCAGCTACGTCGATGTTATATCAGGAAAAATTCCCGGCTCCAGGTTTAAGGACAAGGTAGTCCTGGTCGGCGGCACGGCCGCCGCGCTTTTTGATTTCAAGGCGACACCGTATTCGCCGGTTTTTCCCGGCGTGGAAATTCACGCCAACGCCATATCAAACGTCATAAACGGCAACTTTTTCCGTCCCGTATCCTGGATTTGGGCGCTGCTGGCTTCCGCGCTTATATGCGCCGCCGGCGGATATTTTATGGCTACATTGAGCGCCTGGAAAGGGAGCGTTATTGCTTCTACCGCGATATTCGGATATCTCGGTGTTTCGTACGCGATGTTTTTGGGCAACCGCTATTTTAATTATACGGCGCCGGTAGTCGCGGGATTGTTCTGTTACGTAGGGATTCTCCTTTACAGGTTCTTTACCGAAGAAAAAGAAAAGAAATATATCAAGAAGACATTCTCGCATTATCTGAGTCCGCACGTTATGGACGACATTTTGAATAATCCGGCCAGCTTAAAGTTAGGCGGTCAGAAGCAAACACTCTCCGTGCTTTTCTCGGATATACGAGGTTTCACTACGATGTCCGAGCAGCTTAAAGCCGAAGAGGTCGTCGCGCTTCTTAATGAATATCTGACCGAAATGGTCAAAGTCGTCTTTAAGCACGACGGAACCCTCGATAAATTTATGGGCGACGCCGTCATGGCTTTCTGGGGCGCGCCGATTCCGCAGAACGACCATGCGCTAAAAGCCGTCTCGTGCGCCCGCGATATGATAATAGAACTAAGAAAACTTCAGGTGAAGTGGCTTGCGGAGGGAAAGACCGCCACTATAAACATAGGGATAGGCGTAAACACGGGTGAGATGGTTGTGGGCAATATGGGCTCTTACGAGCGTATGGATTACACCGTTATCGGAGATAATGTAAATCTTGGCGCGCGGCTGGAAGGTCTCAACAAAGATTACGGCACGCAAGTCATTATATCGGAGTTTACCTACGCCATAGTCAAGGACACATTTAAGACGAATTATCTTGCGGAAGTTAAAGTGAAAGGAAAGGCCAAACCCGTCAAAATTTACGCTGTCGAAGTTTGAGTTTCTATTCCCCCTTAATAAAGGGGGAATAAAAGGGGGTTGTTATCCATTTGATATGGGGGAGCGCTTCAATCCTCTCGTCGAGGATGGGGAGAATACAACCCCCAGACCCCCTTTGTTAAGGGGGAATACTCAATCCGCACAAAGCAATAGTTTAACCGAACACGTGTGTTATGGGGGGACATAAATTATGGATCTTTTTTGGCGGTTGATTCTGGCTCATTTCGTCAGTGATTTTACCCTGCAGACGAATAAGATAGCCAAATGGAAAAGAGAAAGCTCGTGGGGCGTGCTTTTTCATTCCATTATTTTCTTTGCCGTCGGCGCGCTTCTTACCTATTGGCGGGCAAACGAAATATGGGTTGAGATACTCGGTTTCGGAATAAGCGGCTGGATGGCGCTGGGTATTCTTACCGCCTTGCATTACATGGAAGATAATTGGCGGGTTTGGACCATATCGAAATTCAATTCTCCGGACTCATTCATTTTTTTCCTGTGGGATCAATTCATCCACTATCTGATGATATTCATCTTTACCCCGCTGGATTCAAGCATAACGCCCGAGAGGTGGGTCATAATAGCCATAATTTACGTGCTGGCCGCGCATTTTATGACGATATTTATTTACTACATCGAAAAAGATATTTTCGGGCAGGCCGTGATACGGGCGGATCTGAAATATTATTCGATAATAGAGCGGCTGGCCATAGTTTCCCTGTTTCTGCTGCCGGGGCAGTGGTGGCTGTTTATGATTGCCCTGTGGATAATTAAAAGCGTTATTTACGGCATAAAGAAAATCTACGATTTTTCCTGGATTCATATAGTACTCAACTATACAATGGCCATACTTCTGGGCGTTGCCGGAAAAATAGTAATGAGTTTATAAAATACCATAGTGTAATTTATTACTGGTGAAAAACGACTTCTTTTGTCATTCCCGAATGTTTTTATCGGGAATCCAGTGTTTTTTCTAGATTCCCGCTTTCCCTCGGCCCCGCATTTGCGGAGCCTCGCCTTTGGCGGGGCGTGGCGCGGGAATGACAAACTGTGGGAATTTTTCGCCAGCGACCAATTGTTAAACGGAGGAATTATGACCGAGATAATTCTCAACGACGGAAATTTTAAAAGCGAAGTTTTGGAATCGAAAGTGCCGGTTCTGGTGGATTTCTGGGCCGAGTGGTGCGGCCCGTGTCAAATGATGGGGCCGGTAATAGCCGACATTGCCGCGGCGTTTTCCGGACGGGCCAAGGTGGGCAAACTCAACGTGGACGAAAATCCCGAGTCCTCGGCGCTCTATGGAGTTACGGCCATTCCTACCCTTGTGATTTTCAAAGACGGTAAGGCAGTCGATAAAGTGGTGGGATTGCAGCCAAAGCAGGTTATAGAGGCAAAACTGACGGCTCAATTATAATTTTCAGGCGGGCGTAAACTTCTTACCAGAGCGCCATACCCATACGCAGGGCTCGTATCATAACGACCAGAACCAGCACGGCTACGACGCTTAACAAGACAGAAAAAAAAATTCCTCCCCGACGGACCGGAGATATATTCCGCCGCGAAAAATCATTTGGGGAGATGTCTTCGTTGCGCTCGAAACAACGCGGGCAGAAGCCGCTTTTTCTTCCGAGTTTCAATCCGCACTTGGAACAAACTCCGAATACCATCATTGGTTTTCCGCTGTTTTCGGGTTTAAGGCAGTGGTCAGTGAAATAAAAAGAAGTGAATAGTGATTAGTAAAAGCGTCTGTTCGGTCACAGTTGGACAGCAGAAAAGGGCAGTTTGACCGAAAAGGAACTTCCCTTGCCTTCCTGGCTTGCCACCGATATTTCCCCGCCGTGCGCCTCAGCCGCCAGCTTAGAAAAAGTCAGTCCCAGCCCCGCGCCGCTTCTTATCTGAAATCTCCTGCCTTCCACCTGTACGAATTTGTCGAATATTTTAGAAAGATATTCTTCGGGGACGCCCATCCCGTTGTCGCTTACGGTCAGCGTCCACGAAATGCCGTCGGATTTTGCTTCGACTTCTATGGCGCCGGTATCGGTCTTGGTATGTTTCATGGCATTGGAGAGGAGGTTGGAAACTACTCTGCGCATCAGCGCTTCATCGCAAATCGCGCGGAGTCCGTCGGGGCAGCGTAGCGAAAGAATCTTTTTTTCGGCGGACGCCTGCGCCTCAAAGTCGCGCATCGACGTTTCCAGCAGGGACTTTACGGAAACATCCGAGAGAACCGGCCGCAATTTGCCGTGTTCAAGTTTTGCCACGTCGAGCATGTCCTCTATCAGACGCATAAGATTTTTGGAAGAACTGCGCGCGAGCCGCAGAAATTTCAACTGTTTGTCGTTGCCGGCGGATTGGGCGTCGGAATTCAGAAATTCGATGGAAGACACTATCGCGCTCAGCGGGGATTTAAGGTCGTGGACGATCATATGCACCAGGTCGTCACGGAGGCCCATAAGTTTTTTGAGCGCTTCGGTCATCGCGGCGAAGTCCTTCGCCAGGGAGGCGACTTCCTCGTCGGCCGAAGGAATTTCAAGACCGTCGAAATCAAGTTTGCCGCGGGAAACTTCGATGGCCGCGGCGCGAAGCCGTTCCAGGGGCGTCGTTATCCTTCGGGCGAAGAATATGCCCGCCGCGGCGAAAATCGCGGCTATCAGCGCGGCCCACGCGCCGGCTTTGGCGGTCATTTTGGCCAGAGGCCGCATGACGTCTTCGTAAGGCGTCAGCGAAAAAATCACGATGTCCGCCGGGCCGTCGGCCCATACGGCGACGGATTTTCGCGCCTTTTCGTCGAGAGTTATCAATGCCTCGTCGGACCTCCGACGGCGCAGCGCGCCTTCGGAGACGGCCTCAAGTCCGGAAAAATCCGACGCGGCGGCCACTCTGGCTTCGTCGTCGTGGGCGACAAGACGTCCGTCGGTATCCACGGCGAAGATGTCTTTTCCGCGGATGTGCGGCTTGACATCGCGCCACATAGGCAGGACGTCGAGTTCGGCGTATCCGCCGCTTTTTTTGGCCGACGGCGTTTGACGCGGCCGTTTCGGTTTGCCGTCGGCGGCAAAACGCGCGGCTCCGGCGCGCGCGCCCCGTCGGCCTGATTCCGCGGCCGCGCTCAGACGGTCCGCGACGGAATTGAGCATATCCTTCTCGGCTATGAAATGAGATGCCAGTAGAGATTCCACCAGCACCGCGCGGCCGACAAAAAGGGCCGCTCCGGCGGAAAGCACGGACGATAGTCCGGCCAGTAGAGCGATTTTACTGCTGAGTTTCATTGGTAAAGACCGATATAAAAACCGATATTAGGAAATTAGGAATTTTGGTAGGGACAGGTCGCGACCTGTCCCTACTTCGTCATTACATTCCTCGCTTTATATAAGGAATCCCGCGATAGTTGCCGTCATAAAGCAAGCCAGCGAGCCCGCGAGCACGGCGCGCAGGCCGAGTTTGGCCAAATCGTGGCGACGGCTCGGCGCTATGCCGCCGATGCCGCCTATTTGTATGGCTATCGAGAGAAAGTTGGAGAAACCGCAGAGCGCGTAGGTGGCTATGACTACCGAACGCTCGCTTAAAATTCCCGGGTTGTCGCGCAGAAAAGTGGCCAGATTGAAATACGCCACGAACTCGTTGAGCACGGTTTTTTGTCCCATAAAGTTTCCTATGATTTGCACGTCGGCCGACGGCACGCCCATAATCCAGGCCAGCGGGGAAAACACCCAGCCGAATATTTTTTGAAGCGAAAGGCCGTCCGCGCCGAAAAGTCCGCCCGCGTATCCTACCACGAAATTCGCAAGAGCCAGCAGCGCCATAAATGCTATAAGGCAGGCGCCCACGTTGAGAGCCAGTTGCATTCCTATGGTGGCTCCGTTTGCGGCGGCGTCTATTACATTGGCGTCGTCGGTCTGATATTGAATTTTTACAACACCCTTGGTCTTGGGCTCTTCCGTCTCAGGCACTATGATTTTGGCCATTACCAGCGCGGCGGGCGCCGACATAACGCTTGCGGCAAGCAAGTGTCCCGCGATGTTGGGCATATAGTTTTTCAATATCCCGACGTAAGCGGCCATCACCCCTCCGGCTATTGTTGCCATTCCGCCGGTCATTACCGCCATCAGTTCCGATTGCGTCATCTCGGCGATGTAAGGCCGCACGACAAGAGGCGCTTCCGTTTGTCCCACAAAAATATTGGCGCTCGCCGAAAGCGATTCCGCGCCGGACGTGCCCATAAGCCGCGACATTATTTTGGCGAATATGACCACTATCCACTGCATTACGCCCAGATAATAAAGCACCGACATAAGAGACGAAAAGAATATTATCGTGGGCAACACTTGAAAGGCGAAGATAAAGCCCAGCGACTGGTTGTTAATCAGGTTGCCGAAAAGAAAAATCGCGCCCTCGTCGGAAAACGACAGAAGTTTTATTATCACGTCGTTCATAAACTGAAAGAACGCCCTGCCCGGCGGCGACTTGAGCACTATCAGCGCGAATATGATTTGAAGCATCATTCCCGCCGCCACGGTTTTAAGATTAACGGCTTTTTTATTCTTTGAGAATATCCACGCAATGGCTATAAGCGCGAACATTCCTATAAAACTGATGTATCTCATCGTTGTGCCTCCGGACGGGCGGCGGTATTTTCATCGCGGGTCTGTCGCCGCATTAATTTTTGATTTCTGAAATAAAGAACGATGTCGACAAATACCATAATTCCGTTAAGCGCGTAAAGGGCGGTCACGGCGTCGGGATGCCGCAAAATTTTATGTATGACTCCGGCCGCGTATCCGACGCAGACCACGACGAGAAACGCGAGCGACTTACCTTCGTTGCGACGCGAGATATATGATTTTCGAATGGAAAAAGGCCACGCCGCGCCGAAACACACCAGCATTATTATCTCAAAAACGCTCATATTCCCCCCGCTTCCGCCGCCGCTTCATCGAGACGAGTTCTTAATTCCGTCAGCAGCGCGTCAATTTTATGGTAAAGCATTTCGTGGTCGTTTAACGAATTGTCCATATTAAAGTCGGCCATCGCCGCGCATTTGCCGAGTTGTTGTCCCGGCCCGTCGGTGGCGGATTCTCTTTTCTCAAATTCCGTAAACTCGTCGAAGGTGCGGGGGTCGTTTTCCCGCCCGCGTTTTTTAAGGCGCTCAAAGCGGATTTGCGCAGGCGCTTCAAGGTTGAGCAGAAAAAAATCGCTCTCGGCGGAAAGCCGCCTTATTTCGTCGGGATGGCGTATGGATGTTATCACGAAGTTTTCGCTGTCCGGTGTTTTGCGGCATTTTTCCACGGCAAGTTCGGCCAGCACTCCGAAGCCGCGCGTTTTTCTTAAATCAAATCCTGTTTCAAGCAAGTTAGTCCGCGTTACTTCTTTGCCCCGACGCTTCAATTCGTCGCGCAGGACATCCGAAAGGGAAAAATGGACAAACCCCATTTTGTCGACGAGAAACTCCGCCGCCGTGTCCTTCCCCGAACAGTAGAAGCCGGTGATTCCTATGAGCATAATTAGTTATTCGGCCACTTGGCGGCGACGATATTTTTTAAGATAAATTTTTCTATCGCCTTCGCCACCTCATCTTTGAATTGCGCGGGGCTTTGCGCCACCCAGACGGTAAAGTTGTAAAACTCCTGCTGATCCACTTTAAGCCACTTGTTGTTTTTATATAAAAACACAAGCAGTGTCGTGATGGCTATTCTTTTATTGCCATTTTGAAACGGATGATTCTTTATAAGAAGATAAAATAGTATGCTTGCCTTTGTCGCGAGCGTCGAATACAGCCCGCGCCCGCCGAAACTCTGAAACGGCGTCGCCACGCAACTTTCAAGAATATTCGGAAAGCGGGAAGAAAAATCGGGTATCGGCTCGTTAAAGGACATCAGTTCCCGCGCCAGAGTAAACGCAATCAACTCGACATCCTTGACGCTCAGGATTTTCATTATTCTCTGCCAAGTAGTTTAAGCGCTTCCCCGTACTCGGCGACAGTTCTTTTTACCGCGCGCTCCGTCGTATCAATGTCCCTCCCGGAAATCTTTTTGTCGGCCCCGCCTGTCACCAATTCGGATGATACGGCATAATTTCTACCGATTTTTACGGCTTTCATTTGTCCGTTTCTAACTTTTTTATATACCGCTATCCTGCTTATGCCCAGGATTTTGGCGACCTCGGGTATGGTAAGATATTTTTTTTCAGCCATGTTTTGAGTGTTGCAAAAGTATGTTAACCCGATAAAATTACATTAACCTATGTTAACCGAAACATAAGGTTAACAAAAAACGATTTTTTTGTCAAGTTTGGGCGTTGTTTCTCGATATCTGACGTTTCAATGAAGTGAAACAAAATTGAAATGTGGCTTTAGTCTTTGGGTATAACGTTCGCGGCCATGCGAAGTTGCCCGAAGCGTAGCGTAGGGTAATTTGGGAGAGGGCGGTACTCCGCCCGAACCGCATAGCCGCTGTTGTGTGATAGTGCCGAGGTGGACATTTTTTCAGAAACTGTTTTATTCTTTATTTTAAAAACTCGCCCGTCTTTTCTTCGCCGAAGCACACGGATGTGCGTAGGCTACTTTTCAGGTTCTTAACCAATTCAATGCCTCTTCTGATATTTTTTCATACCAAGATATCTCATTATCACATTCGTTTGCTAACTCATTTGACCGCTCAAAAAATCGTTTTACATGACTTGGCTCGGGGATGTAAGATGCTTTATAAGAATCATCAACCATTTTTTGGAAAATATTCAATGGTAAAGGGACTATTGTAGATGTTCCGCCATAATAGCCAATGTTCATCTTATGCAAAGCATAGAAATGAGCTATACAGGCATCATTAATGTTTGGTGCGATAAAAAGACAATATGCTGGTTTATTTATTTCCTTTTTTAGTTTCGCAAGGTGACGAGATACTGGTTCTCCTTCAGTTTCGTATTGTCTTTGTCCGGTTTGCATTGTAACTTCAACTGTTAAACCAAAATCGCCATAATCACAAATGATGTCTGCTATGTTTCCTTGTGCCGTTGACATTGGATTCCCAAAGTCGTCAAATTTTAAATTAGCTTTGATGTTTCCACCATCCAACATTGTCATTGCTCGCCATATGTTCCATTCCAGCATCAACGGAGTATCATATAAAGAATTGTCAAGAATTTGACTGAAAATAGTATTGATGTCTTCAAATGCACGATAATCCTTAATAGCACTAATTTGTTCAGTAATAATCGTTTCTTTTCTAATTTCTAATTCATCTGCAAAAATGTTTTTTAGTTCTTGTAACGTATATGTTCCAGATATTTGCAAATTAGGAAACTCAGACCGAATTTTTTGTTCGAGCAATTCCCTGTCATCGGTTAAAAGTGAAGGAAGTAATGGATTACCTAAATATTCAACATATTGTCTTTCATTGTTGACAAAACAAGGTTCTCTGTCGGTGTTTTCTAAAAAATAGTCAACCTCTTGAATTTTTTCAGGAACAATTGAAATTGACTTACCTAAATGTGAAATATTTATCAAACCTGTTGCTCTAAAATAGCGAAAACAAGCATCTGCATAATCACGCATATTACTTGCTTTGGTTTTAAGAAACTTTACAAGCGAAGCATCATTGGTTTCTCTTGTTCTTGTATTTCCTGAACTTATTTCAGCATTATAAATGTCATTGAGCTCATTCTCCAAGCATTCTGCACGAAAATTTTTGTAATTTCCTTCGTTTTGTGCTTTTGCAATCCTGAATCGGTCAATTTTCGAAACAATGGCATCGAATTGTCTGTAATCTACTAACTGCAGTCCGAAAAGCATTAACTCATCAAATTTCAGTGAACCAAAATGACGAATCAATCGAAACAATTCAAGATATGGCTTTACCCAAAAATCAGCTGAGTTTTCGCTCGGTTTATGATAAGGCGATGGTATTTGAAATTTGAGTAACTGCCTTAAAAATATTTCTTCTTTTCGCTTAGTTGTTACTAATTCTACCCCTGCCTGAGTTAAGGTGATTGTTGGAGATAAAACAACAAAGCCAAGCGATTTTGGTGCTCTGTTTATTCTATCTCGTGCACTAAAGGCAGGATCATTTGCACCTTCTCCGTTGAAAAAGTTTTCTTCTTTCAACAGTTCCATAAATGCCCTTTGGGTATCAGTATTCCATTTTTGACCTGAAAAATGAGTATTCAATAACTCAATTTCAGGAATCATTTTGGCTGGAGTCCTTGGAGATGTTGTAACGAATATTATTTTACTATCTATTCTTGCCATATTAATAAACCAATTCTAGTTGAGAATCATATTTATTAGTATAGTCATATCTGATATTTCCATAATTTGAAAGCAAGATATGGCTTGCTTCTGACTTAAATCTGTTTCTAATATTAACTGCATATGATTTTCCATATTCATCAACAATCATATCTCCGTATAACTTTTCAGTTAATGGAGTTCTGCCAATTACCATAAGTGCTTTACATTTAAGTTGCTTGTATTGATTGGCTAATTCAATATGATTTTTTTCATTAAATCCGTCTTTATGTTCTACATTGCCGTAGTCTGAAAAAACACAATCGTAAGGCGGGTCTAAAAACATAAAATCATCTTCGGTCGCCATTTTAAAAATCTCGGAATAGTCGAGATTATAAATTTCTGTGTTAGCAAATAGTTTGCTGTGAGATTTTGTAACCAAAGAAGTATTCAAGTTGGCATATCGTCCATAAGGCACGTTAAACTCGCCTTTGGCATTGTAGCGTATCATTCCCGAATATGCGGTCTTGTTAATGAAGAAATAAAACAAGGCATCAGAATATTTCTTTTCAGTCAACCCATTGAACATATCTCTAATTTGATAATAAAGATGCTCATTATCGTCTACAACTCTTTTGTCCGGGGCTTTGCTTTTTAATGCTTCAAATTTTTTTCGATTTATGGTGTAAATTTTTTCGATTTCAGTCAGCTCGCTTTTAAGTGTTTCAAAGTCGTTTTTAACGCCTAAGTAAAACGATATTAATTTTGAATTAATGTCATTTATGATTGCTCCCTTTGGTTCTAAATGAAAAAATAATGCTCCACCACCAAAAAATGGTTCAATATATTTACCACTAAAGTTCGGTATGTGCCTTATAAGTTTTGGTATTTCTTTCGATTTTCCGCCTCTATACTTTACCAATGGTTTCATATTGCTACTTTCTCCATTCTTTTAGCGAGCCAAGGATGGCGAGCATTCTTGACGGGCGAGGTTTTATTTCTTTTATCTTAACCATAACAGTTTTTGTCCACCTCGGCATGTCACACAACATTTCATATCCGCAATTATTCGTTTATTATACCGAAAGACAGACAATATGCGCAAGTTTCGACGACTGGGTGCGTTTATTTTAGCCCTGTACGACCGGCCAATGCCCGGGACGGCGGGCTGGGTATAAACCCTACTTTATCCCGATTCTCCCGCCTACGGCGTCCTGTTCCGAAATGGAACAGGTTGATTTTTTACTTTTGCAGTACGCCGTAATTTTCTCCAAAAACATACTTCCGTATTTTTTCAGTTTCACATCCCCAACACCATTAATTTCTCTGAAAGTTTCAAGATTTTGCGGGTATCGCGCGGACATTTCTTTCAGGGCCACGTCCGAGAATACGATGTATGGCGGCATTCTTTCCTTGTCCGCGATTTCCTTTCGCAATGCCCTTAAAGTTTCAAATAATTTTCGGTCGTATTCCGAACGCTCGATAAAAGATTTTTTGGATTTTGAAATTTTGACAGCGCTTTGAAGATATGGCACGGCGTCTTCTTTTTCCGGCGGCGAGCAGGCGTCGCACATATCGCAGTCGTTGGCGTCATATTTTTCGCCGAAATAATTCAATAAATATTTTCGGCGGCATTCTTTGTTTGCGCAAAAATCAAGCATCTCCCGCATTTTTTTATAGGCGAACTGCCGGTATTGTTCGTTTTCTATTTTGTTAATAAAATATTCGTGTTTGATTTTATCGCCGTAACTGAAAAATAAAATACAATCGCTTTTGAGACCGTCTCTGCCCGCCCTGCCCGTCTCCTGATAATAACCCTCGATACTTTTGGGCATATCGCAGTGAATCACATAGCGGACATTCGGTTTGTCAATGCCCATCCCGAAAGCGATTGTGGCCACGATAATTTCCACATCGTCCTTAATAAATTTTTCCTGATTCTCTGTTCGCGCGGCCGACGATAACCCCGCATGATAGGGCAACGCGCGGATGCCTTCTTTTTGAAGTTTAAGGGACAGCGCGTCAACGGATTTTCTGCTCTGGCAATAAATTATCCCGGATTCGTTCGGATGATTTTTTATATATCGCAACAGATGTTGATACGTTTCTTTCTTGGGTCTGATCCGGTAAAATAGATTTTTTCTGTTTAGAGATGCCCTGTAAATTTTGGGGCTTGACATATTTAACTGACTGACAATATCACTTTGAACCTGCGCCGTCGCGGTCGACGTGAGCGCGATTAAGGGAACGGTCGGGAAATGTGTTTTTAACAGATTTAATTTGCGGTATTCCGGACGGAAATCGTGACCCCATTCCGAAATGCAATGCGCCTCGTCTATGGCGATTAAATTCGTGTTTAACTGACGCAGAAAATCCAAAAAGTCCGGAAGCATAATTCTTTCCGGCGCCACGTACAGAAGTTTAATGTGCTTTTTTATCAACTGCGATTTTATCTCGGCTACCCTCTTATAATCCAATGTGCTGTTTATGGAAGCGGCGGGGATGCCGCTTGCGCGCAAATCATCGACCTGGTCTTTCATAAGAGATATGAGAGGAGAGATAACAACGGTAACGCCGTCTTTTATTATGGCGGGCAGTTGATAGCACAGCGATTTGCCGCCGCCGGTCGGCATCAAAACCAGGACGTCGTGATGGTTGAGAACATCGCCGATAATTTCTTCCTGCAAAGGGTGAAAATCGGCATAGCCGAAATATTTCCGCAGTGTGTCACGCATAATTTGTCATTTCTATTACGAGATTGTTGAAAAACCCCGCAATTTCTCATTGCGAGGCCCCGCCGTTTTGGTAGGGACAGGTCGCGACCTGTCCCTACTTCGTCATTACATTCCTTGCAATGACGGTCAAAGGGACTTTTTCAACGGTCTCACTTTATCTCGATTCTTCCGTCGGGCTTGCCGCGCCGCGCGGGTATGGAGCCGGTTTTTTGAAGATATTCCGTCACGGCGTCGCGGAAACTTATTCCGGTGTCCCGACGGCTTTTCGCCGCGGCGAAAATTCCGAAGCCGTCGCCGCCGGCGGCAAGAAACGAGTTTGTGGCCACGGTATAGATTTTTTTGTCGTCGAGCCTCGACGTCCCGTCGCCGTCCGCGACCGCTGCGGAAAGTTTTTTCGTTTCGCGTTCGTAGACGACGCGCATCCCCGAAATCTGAAGCGTTCCATACTGTCCGTCAAAAGAGTTCAGCAGCAATTCGCGCACCGTCGCGCCCGTCATTTTCATCGTCACGATGGTGTTGTCGAAAGGGTTTACGCTGTAGACGTCGCGGAGCGTGATGTCCCCCGACTTAAAGTCCGCGCGGATACCGCCGGGATTATGAAATGCCAGTTGCGCGGCGGCTTTTTGGCGCATTATGTCCGTCAGCAGATTTCCCATCGGGGATTCCGCGCCTTTTGCGCCCCGCTTTATGTCGGCTTCGGCGCGCCCGACGACTTTGCCGAGCTTGCGCGACGTCTCGGACGTTATACCGTCGACGAACTTTTTCATTCCGGAATCCTCGCCGTATCTTACCGACGATATTTTAACGATGCGGTTGGTGATGAGCCGAGGTTTTTTGGTTTTTTTGTCGAGCCGCAGAGTCATTTTGCCGACGGTCCGGCCGCCTCCGCTCGTCTGAACGATAAGAGTGCGTCCTATTTTTTTGCCGCGGACTTCCGTGTGAGTGTGCGCTCCTATAATCGCGTCTATGCCGTCGACGTCGGCGGCCAATGCTCTGTCGCCTCGCCATGCCGCCCCGTCTTTTTCAAAGCCCAGGTGCGACAGGGCGATGATTGTGTCTGCTTTTTCGGATAATTCCGCGACCATCCGCCGCGCCTCTTCGGCGGCGTCGGCAAAGATGAGTCCGTCGACATTGGCCGGCATCGACATTGCCGGCGTGCGCTCGCTTGTCAGACCGAATATCGCGATTCGCGCGCCTTTCACTTCTTTTATCGTATAAGGTTTGATGTAAACCGGTCTTTCGCCGGAGTGTTTTTGCCCTGCGGGATTTTTGCGGTAGATGTTGGCCGCCAAAAAAGGAAATCCGGCCGTTTTCGACAGAGCCGACAGATTTTTTTGGCCGAAGTCGAACTCGTGATTTCCGACGGCCGCCGCGTCATAGCCGAGCCGGTTCATCGCAAGAACGGTATTTTTGCCTCCTGAAAGGTCGCTTTCCGGAGTCCCCTGGAAAAAATCGCCGGCGTCCAAAAGCAGTGTGTCGTCGGGAAGTTTTTTTAAGAAAGCGGCCAGCGCGGCCATTCCGCCTTCGCCTTTGCGCGGGAGTATATTTCCGTGTAAGTCGTTGGTGTACACTATAACTACGGGAAATGTAAGGGCGTAATATTTGACGTAAAAAAACAGCCCCGCCGCCGCAATCGCTCCCGCCAAATACTTGAGTGGTTTTTTAATCATATTCATAAGCTTTTTTGTCGTGTTTTTCAAAAACCCCGCCATTCGCCGGAAGTTTTTGGGCGGTTACGAAATGATTTTCCTCTCCCTGACCCTCTCCCTCCGGGGGGAGAGGGCATAAAACTTTCGGCTCATAAACGCGCGCGAAAGGGTTTTCGGGAAACAGATAAAAAACTATTTCACCATCTCCGGCAGAAATTGCTTTGCCAGCGACCACATTTCCGGCTCGGCTATGTCGGTGACGCGCCCCGCCGCGAACTGCTCGTCGACCCAGTCCTTTATCTTTATTACCGCCGGATGTTCCTTGCCAAGCTTATTATCATCGGAGAGTTTCAGACGGGAGTTCAGCCAGAACGCTATTCCCGCCGCGCCCGACTTATCGGAAATCGCCACGTCGGCCGGACGGTTGAGAAGGCGGTTCGTGTCGAATATGTTGTAAATTTTTTCGTCCTTCATTATTCCGTCGGCGTGAATGCCCGCTTTTGTCACGTTGAAATGCGACCCCACAAAGGGCTGATTGGCCGGCACCGCGTGTCCGAGTTCCTTTATGAAAAATTCCGATATTTCGGTTATCGCCGAGAGATCCATACCGTTGGTGGATCCGCGCAGCGCCGCGTATTCCACGCAGAGGGCCTCGACGGGCGTATTGCCCGTGCGTTCGCCGATTCCCAAAAGCGCTCCGTTTGCGCCGGAGGCGCCGTAGAGCCAGGCAAAAGTCGAATTCGCCAGCGCGCGGTAAAAATCATTGTGGCCGTGCCACTCCAGCCACTCCGCCGGCACTCCCGCAAGGCGGGTCAACCCGTATATTATTCCGTTGACGTTGCGCGGGAGCGCCGCGCCCGGGTAAGCCACCGCAAGACCCAGCGTGTCGCAGGCGCGTATCTTGACGGGCGACTTGTACTGCTTGGAGAGTTTCATCAGTTCCGTGGCGAAAGGTATTACAAAACCATAGAAATCCGCGCGGGTTATATCCTCAAAATGGCACCGCGGTATTATTCCCTCGTCGAGGGCGGCGCGGACGATTTCAAGATAACCGTCCATGGCCTGTCTGCGCGTCTTTTTAAGTTTCAGAAAAATATGATAATCCGAGCAGGAAGTAAGAATTCCGGTTTCTTTAAGGCGCATCTCCTTGACAAGTTTAAAATCCTCTTTTTTGGCTCTGATCCATGCGGTTATTTCGGGGAATTTAAGTCCGAGGTCGCGGCATCTTGCGATAGAATCGCGGTCGCGCTGAGTATAAACAAAAAATTCCGTTTGACGAATGACGCCGTTCGGCCCGCCCAGCCGTGAGAGGAGTTCGTAGAGCTTGACTATCTGCTCGACGGTAAAAGGAGCCCTCGATTGCTGTCCGTCGCGAAAGGTGGTATCCGTGACCCATATTTCTTCGGCCGGGCTCATAGGCACTATGCGATGGTTGAACGCTATTTTGGGGATTTCGGTGTAAGGGAATACGTCGTCGTAGAGTTTAGGTTCGGAAACGTCCTGCAATTCGTAGACGTACTCGTCCTGTTCGAGAGTTTTGCGGTTGGGATTGTATTTAATCACGTGTGTTTCCTCCGTGTGGATTTTCTTGCGCGGCCTTCGCGGCGACGATACCGCGCATCCGCTGATTATATATTTTTTCGGTTTTTAAAAGTAATGTCCCTCCGCCTGTGAGGTAAATCACAAAGAAGTTTTTATCGACGGCGATTCGAGTCCGCGGACGGCCGGTATCTACACAATCTTGACAACTTCCCGGCAATTATGTATATATTGACTGCCGGCTTGACCGCTTTGTTGAACGGGCGGAATTTTCAGGGGCATATTCGGTCGGAGGGCAGATGAAAACTCAAAAAAAATATATCGTTTTCGCCGCGTTTCCGTTGTTTCTTTTTGCGGCAACGGTTCTGTTGTCCGCGCGGCTGATGGCGGAACAGGGAACGCTGACAAAGGTCTCCGGCAACGTTCAGGTATACTCGCCTCACTCGGAAATGTGGTACGAAGCGGGTGAAAATCTTACTCTCAAGAGCGGGCAGAAACTCAGGACCTCCGGCGGGCGCTCTATGGCGAAAATCCGTCTGGAAGAAGGTTCCCGCGTGGAAGTCGGGCCTAATTCCAGCGTTTCGTTTGAGAATCTCCAAAAAGAATCGCCTACTATCAAAGTGATCGGCGGAAGGTTCAAGGCGTGGGTGTCCAAGTTCCGCCGCAATAAATTCGAGGTTCATACGCCCGTGGCCGTATGTTCCGTGCGCGGCACCGAGTTTGAAGTTTTTGTCGACGAAAAAGGCAATACCGACATAGACGTGGTCGAGGGTCTTGTCGGTGTGTTCAAGCCCGAGGAGCCGTCGCGCGAAATTGCCGTTGCCGCCGGCGAACGCCTTGAGGTCAGACACGACGCGCCGCTTGTTGGCGGCGATAAAACCCAATCCCGCTCCGACGCTTCCGTCCTTCGCGCGGAAGTGGGTCTGGGTATGTCAAAAGAGCAGGTGCAGGCCGCCGCCGCCGCGGAAATGCGTCTGGCCGAGTATATGGAAGGAAAGACGCTCGTCGATGTTTTTGGCAAGCGCGTGCGTCTGGAAGAATACATTATGCGTCCGGCGGCCGATGAGTTCAAGCTCGTTGTTCTCAATGAAAGGACCGACCGCTTCGACTATTTTTATTACAAGGGCAAGTTCAATAAGGACCTGCCGGCCGATATGAGCGCGGCACTGTCGGATTTGGGCGGCAAAGCGCTGGCGGCGCCGGATTATTACCTCACCGGTTATGAAACCGGCCGCTCCAACACTTTGGACACGATAAAAGAGGAGGCGTCCGGCGGCCATCTTGTAGACGTCAACAATAACGGTGTGGAAGCCGACGCCGTGACACATTATTTCGACACCGCTTCGGACACGTTCATAGATCTTGCCGGCGGAGACCCTTACTATAAGAGTATTTTCGACAAATACGATTACTACATAAACGACGTCAAAAAAATGTGGTACTCCGGAACAAACCTGCAGTCGGAGGATCCCTCGGCGGCCTCGTGGAAATACGCCGGAGAAACCATGCAGTCCAAAATCGAATGGCCCGCCGGCGAAGATATACTCTATCAGCGGATTTCGAATTTTTACGGCAACGGCACATGGGAAAAGTGGGACAATTACATAATTTCCGACGAAGGCGGAATCGCCCCGCTTTCCGCGTTCGACGGCGCGACGACCGGCAAAGCGTACAAAGAAAAACTTTTGAAGTGGAATTATCAGCAGGTCGTGACGGCGAGCGAATTTGCCGGCAGAAAAATTGACCTCGTAGTCGAGCCGAAAATACTCATCAAGTCGGGATTGATAAAATGAAACGTTTGAGTCCTTGCATGTGGCCAAGTAATGTAAAAATCTCCCCCAACCCCTCTTTAAAAAAGAGGGGGGACATTACCCCTTTGAAAAAGGCAGGCGACTTTCTCCTTTTGAAAAAGATAGATGACCATCCCCCTTTGAAAAAGGGGGAAACAGGGGGATTTAAAATGTGTTCGGGAGCGTTTGGCGTCGTCGTCGTTTTATCGTTGTTGACGCTGCTTGCGTTTCCGCCGGTCGCGGTTCGCGCCGCAGAGTTCTCCTCCGTCGGAAACTTCAGTTTTTTGGGAGGGCAGTATCTTTACGCGGGGTCGCCTTCCGCGCTGTCGGGACACTTTTCCGCCGGCTTTTCTCCGTCGCTTAAGTTTTCGCCTTCGGCCACGGGGATACTCACATATTCGGGGTCTTATCGCGGAACAAAAGAAGTCGCCGAGTTGGCCGGCGGCGGAACGCTTTTTAGCGATTCGCAGTCGCATGCGGCCTCGTTGAAGTTCGTGCTTACTCCTCGGAAAAACCTGAAAATTCGACCTGTCGTTTCTTACAGAAAAGAGTTCTTGAGAGAAACCCTCGACGAACAATGGATGAAAGGACTTTTCGATTACGATAAGGTTGCGGCGGGCGCGGAGGCCGAATACGCGTTTTCAAGAAATCATTCGATTGCCGCCTCGGCCGATTATTTTACGATACAGTTTCCCAACTATATTTCACTGGAATCGCGTCAGACCGCCGATCTCGGCCGCGAGCAGGCGGGTTCCAGGACTCTGGACTCAAACAATATAATGATTTCGGGCAGGTCATCGCATACTTTTGGCCGCAGGATTCGTCTTTTTCTCGACGGAGCGTCTATATCCAAAGGGTATCCCGAACAGCCGGTTGCCGTGTCTCTGGACGCGCTGTCGGCAACATCCAAACGGGTCGACAGTGTGTTGACGGCATCCCTTAAAATCGCTTATCCAATTTCATTTTCGCGCAAAGCGGGTATTGTATTTGAGCCCGGTTATTCTTACACGGTGCTGGATTCAAACCAGAACCGCGCCGACGCGCGCAAGGCCGTCTTTATAACCGATTACTACGATTATACGGCCTCCGCCCCGTCGGTAAATCTGCATTTTTTGCCGGGCGACGGCCCCGTCACCATAACCGCCGGCGGTTCGCGGTCGTTCAAAAATTATGCCGCTCGCCCCGCGCAAAACGCGGACGGAGATTATCTGGCCGACAAGATTTATGTCAACGAAACGCTCGCGTCGCTTTCGCTCGTTTATCCGCTTGCCGGCGATACCAAGATGCGGGCTTCATTTTCACATCTCAGGTCGGAATCCAATATGAAATACGAGTCCATTTATAAATATAACTTCGAATCGTCCGCCTATTTTATGGGATTTAATTTTGATTTTTAGAATGTAGTTGCCCATCTTGGTGGGCGTTTTTTTTGCAAATACATTTATTAGGAAACGCCGACCAAGGTCGGCAACTACAAAGTTTTGTGATATGCCGTCGGAGGGTTTATGATTAACATTGTTATCGACGCGTCAAAAAAAATAAGAGTGGCCGCGTTCGCCGTCGCGGTTACGTTCGCCGCCGCCGGGATATTGAGAGCCGGCGGGCAGGGCGCAATAATTATTGACCCCGCCGTTGATTCTGACAACGGTCGCCCCGGAATTCAGGTGCCGGTCGGACGCACATTGCAGGAAAATCTGACTTTCATCTATACCGCAGGCGCCTCGGGCATTTCTTTGGACGGCCAGATTTCCATAAGATTTCCGTTTAACTGGACGCAGCCGCAGATGACAAATCCCGGTACCGCCGGCTACATAGTAATCTCGTCCACTGCGGCGGACGTCGGCAAAATGGTTGTTGATTTTTCCACGGCGACCAACACGCTCGATATAATTTTTGGCACAACGACTTTGGCGTCCGGCGAAACGCTTACCATCGTCTACACCCAGCCGTACACACAGTGGACGATTCAGGACGGCGTCGAGTTTTACACCCGCACAAAGAGCGCTGCGATGGATACGCTTGCCGCCATATCTACTCAACCCAAAGTGGATGTCGTAACCGGTCCTCCTTACGCAGTCACTTTCGAGGGTTGGGGACTTACCGTCCGCAAGGGCGCGCCGTCAAACGCCATCCGCCTGAGAGTAATTGACAATATGTGGATGACAACGAAGGCCACCTCTACGATTACGGTGCCGCTCGCGGGGAAATTTCAAACCTACAATCCCGTCACATCTATGTATGAATACTCCACAGATGCCACCGCCCAATTTTCTCTGTCGAAAGCCACGGACGTATCGGGTAATTTTGTAAGCCCCGTCGCGCAGGTGATTGTACCGACGGGGGCAACGGGCGTTGATTTTTATTACCTGACAAAATCCACCGAGCAGCAGACCATCATCGAAGCGTCGTCCAATCTTCTCGGCGGGACGAACACGAACAATCTCTGGGTGAGTGTCATAACCGGAGGTATTTCAGGAGCAAAAATTCACAAGGGCGATAACGCCAATAATAAATCCGCGACTATCGGCCCCGACGAAAACGCATACGTTGATTTCAATCTGACGGATGCTTCAAATGTTTCATGGCAGGTGAGCGTTTCATCTTTTCCCGACAGAACCACCGCACTGTGGACTTATTGGGGTTGGGGAACGCCGATGACGAATCAGGTCTCGTGGAGCGGCTGGCTTTCTTACTATGACCCCGTAACTTATATGTGGAGAAACGAACGGGCTCCCAACGGCACATATTACGTAAGGGTTCAAGTGGGCTATGGCGGCGCGATTGTCGACGACAGTTTGAGCGTGACTATTCAAAGCAGAGAAATTTCCGGACGAGTTTTGATAGACGGCGCAACGACAGGAATTGCGAATGTTTCAGTCAATTGCTGGGGTCCGTCATACTCAAACGCCTTCACGGACGCAAACGGATATTATAAACTCGCGGGGCTTCGCGACGGGAAATATACTTTGAATTTCTCCGCCGTCGGTTGGTCCAACGCTGCCCTTTCTAATGTATCAGCGGGAACCACTGCCCCTGATGTTTCGCTCAAAAAACCCGCCTTCATACAAATCAACGCGAAGCGCGGACTTTCCGGCATTGCCGAGCAGTACGATTTGTGGGGCTCTATTCAGGCAAACGCCACCGACGGCACGTGGAACAACTACTGGGGTTCTTTGCGGTTTGCGGCCAATATCTCTTCGGCCTCGGACAATGGCCAGTGGTCGCCGGAGGAGACGCTGAAGCCCAGATATGAAATTGAAAACTCTACGGCCAATATCTGGACCGGCGGCAAATGGACGATAATGCAGGTCGTTCCCGGCACTTACACAGTCAGGGCGGAACTCTGGGGATATAGTAGCGTCACAAAAACGGTTTATGTCGCTTCCGGTGACACGAAAATAATTGATGATATCTATTTCGCTCCCAAAAAAGTCGTCTATGGCGTGGTACAACTCCCCGCGGTCGTTGCCGGACAGTGGGCGTGGGTCTCGCTGGAAGCCATTAAAAAAGGCGATATGTGGTCGAGCGCCTGGGGCTGGACTCAGATTCAGCCGGATTTTTCGTTGGGCACATATGTTATTGCCGGAATTGACGCCGGAGAATATACGATAAAAACCAACGCACCCGGTTATCGCAGGGGCACGGCGAAAGTAATAGTCGCATCCACGGATACGGCGGTAACCGCGCCGACGATTATATTGACCGAGGGCGGCGGACTTTCCGGCACGATTACCGTCGAGGGCGACGCAACCGATCCGTCTCTGAATTTGGGCGGCGATCCATACTCTTTGTATCTGAACGCCTGGTCGCCCGATGCATACTCTTACGGATGGTCGCAGATCAATATCGCCAAAAATACGACCATCGCATCGTCCACATTCACTATAAAAGGCCTTGAAGACGGAACTTACTGGCTCAACTCGTGGCTTTCCGGTTTTGACCTTGAAAATTCTTTCGGCTGGCAAGGTGTCAAAGCGACGGTCAAAGACGGAGTGGGAAACATTAATTTGAAGTTTAAGAGATATTCGGGCGTAATAAAAGTCAAGTTGGTCGTTCCGGACAATGCGTACAATGAGGTGACATTGGATGTGAACGGACCGAATATATGGGTCACCAATCAAAATCCAACGACGATGCCGGGCGCCGCGTTTGACGGGGCTACAGGAGTTTTGACAAGCCCCCCTATCGGCACCGGTTTTTATCAAATCAAAGCGCGATACAGCGTAAGCGGCTACGAAAAAACAAAGACGCTTATGGCATTAAACGGCGAGACGAAAGAAGTAACGCTCGACTTGACCGCTCAGACATACAGCGTTTCCGGAAAAGTAAAACTCGGCGCATCTAATCCGCCCGACGGAATAAACGACATCGCTCAACTCGTGTCCACCTCGCCGGTTTATAATACAATTTACGACATGGGTTTGATGATGTCCACGGCGTCGTTTCGGGTCTCGGCGATTGATTATTCAAAAATGGAAACTATGTCGGCCTATAGCGGAACAGCGGCAAAGAATTGTCTTATCGCCGCCGATGGCTCGTATCAGATAACCGGCCTCGTCCCCGGCGTGTATATTTTGAAAATTCCGTCGCTTGAACTTGACGGTAATTGGGATAACGGCAAAGAAACCGCGTCAGTTGAAGAAAGGGTAATTATTATCAACGGCAATGTCTCAAAGGACTTGGATGTCTCAAAGGGCTATTCGGTTTCAGGTCAGATAAAACTCCCGGCCGGCGAGACCGCCACGAGAAATTTCTATGCGAATGTTTTCAAGGCGGGAAAGTTTCAGATGGGTAATTGGAACAACTATATCGCGGGGTTTAATGTTTCCGTGGACGGGAATTCCGGCAACTATACGCTAAAAGGTCTTCCTTCGGGCGATTATGTCATCGGCGTTCAGGACTGGGGCTACTGGGACTCAATGCAAAACAGGCAGTTTCCGAGGCAATATGTTAATTCTTCCGTTTCCGTGAAAGTCGAGTCGTCCGATTTGCAGGGACAGGACATCCAACTTTCAAAGGGCGGAACAATCACTCTGAAACTCCGCGACGCCGATTCAGGAACCGTGATTACTCCGGCCAACAAAGACAAGATGTTGCCGCAGTCGTTCGGCATAACAGCGGTCGCAAACCCGTGGGTTGACGGCGGCTGGGCGTCTTTGAACAGCGTAAGCGGCACCGCCCAGCAAGATAAATTCGAACTGACCTTTTTACCCGAGGCCGATTATGATGTGATGCTCGGACAATCGTCCTACGGGATGATGATGGGTATGGCCGCTATGGGCGGGCAATCGCAGGGCGGCAATCAGACGGATTACGCCTCGAAGGTCATCTCCGCAAAAGTCAAAGACGGCCAGACGGTGGATCTGGGTACGATTGACATAAGGCAGGGCATCACTCTTACCGGAACGATAAAAGACAAAAACGGCAGAGGCATCCCGAACATCCCCGTGATTACAATGCCGTCTCTGACGAGTGAGTGGTCGAGCGAATTGAGGGCGTTTACCGACATAAACGGCAAGTTCTCGATTCAGGGGCTTAATCCCGAAAATCCTTACTATGACGTGATTGCATGCCCGCGCATTGATTTTTCAAAAATGGGCGGGTCATACGGTTACTTCTTCTTCGGCGCCGGCGGCATTTCATACGGCGAAAAAACCCGCTCGATGGTGAAAATCGCCGAAGGCAAAGAAATTGACTTCGCGCTTGAAGCGGCCAAGGGCTCCGTAAAAGGCAAGGTCGTCACGGCGGACGGCGGTATGTTTCAGAATTTTGAAGATCCTAACATCCCGACCGCTCAAGTGTATATGCAGTTGGAGGATACATTTCCGCGGACAAATCCCGTCGGAGACATAGTCGTCAATACGAGCATAGACGGCAATTTCACCGCCGAGGCGCTGGCTCCGGGGACATATCGTCTTACTGTGCTTTCGGGCGGATACGCTTCGATATCCAGAGATGTCAAGGTCACGGATAGGGAAGCCAACATAGGTACGCTGACTCTCAAGCGCGGCGCGCGTCTTGCCGGCAAAATAACCAAGGCGGACGGAAAAAATCCGTCCACAGGCGAATTGCGCACGATTTTTGCGGCTACCGACGATATGAGTGAAATTGTCATCGGTTCTCTGAAAATGACCGACAAGGCCGTAACCGGCTACGAACTCAACGGCTTTCAGAAAGACACCTACTACAACATAATGTTCCTGACTGAAGGCGATGAAATGGCGCCGGCGGCCGTAGCATACAGCGTGCCGTATTCGAGTTACGTCAAAACCGATTATGACTTGAAATTTCAGATAGGCGCTCCCGCGGTGTTTTCAAGATCTTTGCGAGCCGCGAACGAATTCGCGGTTTACTTCGACGTGACCGGCGCGCTGCGCAAGTCCGTGCCCGCCGATGACGACCTGCCTGCGATAATGAGCGTCGCGTCCGGCAACGGAACATTGAGCGACAGGTATATGGCTCCGAATCGCAGGGCGTTGAGCTGCAAATACACCGCCCCCGCGGGCGAAAACAAGTTTACTCTGAAACTGCGCGCGCGTTCCAAAAACATCGACGAAAACGGCGAAGAATTCCTGGTGGAGGAATCGTTCGAGT
Source organism: Elusimicrobia bacterium HGW-Elusimicrobia-1 (assembly GCA_002841695.1). NCBI lineage: Bacteria > Pseudomonadati > Elusimicrobiota > Elusimicrobia bacterium HGW-Elusimicrobia-1. The sequence goes on from PHAN01000012.1 coordinate 42,571, forward strand.
TTTACGCGGGTGTGTCCGCCAAAAAAAGAGTCAAGGTCGCAAATGTCCGCGGCGGCAAGATAGTGCTTGAAGGGGATTCTTCGTCGGTGATGTTTCCCCCGAACTGCTTCGACGGGGCCACGTCCACCACGTCGCTGATGATTTCTTTTATGAAAGGCGACGACCCATCGGAATTGGCCGTCGCGCGCGACGCATCCCTCGGCGCGCCGCGCTTTGTCATCCCGCGCGCGCCCGAATCCTATCCGGGCTCCATGCACAGGGCGATGAGCGTTCTGAGGACGGCTTCCGTAAGTCCGTTGAGCTCCTTCTACGACGTTTTCCTTCCCAAGGGAGTTTCCAGAGCGCTTAAAAAAGACGCCAAGTTAACGCTGGAATTTTCAACCGCGGCTGCCGCCGCAGGCGATACGCCTTCCGACGACTACAACATTTATTATTTCGACGAACTCAACGGCGTGTGGCTGCTGGAAGACCGTGATAAAGTCGTAGACGAGACGGCCAACACAATAACCGTCAGCGTCGATCATACATCGGTATTTGCGATTATAAAATCGAAAGCTCCGGTCATTTCCGGAATCGGCGACGTGGAGAAACTTTTCGTCTACAACGTCCCGAATCCTTTCGGGTTGTCTCCTAAAAATGTGACCTTGAAAAAGACGGCTCCCGTAAAGACGGTTGCCGTAACCGGCACTATGATTCACTTCGGTTTGCCGGCGGGGATTTCCGGCGCCGCCGAAATAAGAATATACAATGTGGCCGGAGAATTGGTGCGCTCGCTTGAAGGCGCGGATGAAGGACTGGATAATTTGGCCGCGAACGCGCACTACTACATAGAGTGGGACGGCAAAAACGATTACGGCAGGCAGGTCGCCTCCGGCGTATACATCGGCCGGCTTACGATTGCCGGCGGCAATGAACAATTCTTCAAGATGGCTCTTATAAAATAAGTATGTTACATAAAATCTCCCCTAACCCCTCTTTACAAAGAGGGGAAATGTAAGGATGGCCCCCCTTTGAAAAAGGGGGATGAAGGGGGATTTCGGAGGCAACGATTATGAAAAAAACAAAAACTTTTGTGCGGGCAATCTGCGCGGCTTTGCTGGTGTCCTCGTCGGTATCGGCGGTTTTTGCCGGCCGCGAAGACGTCGGGACCTCTGCCGCCGCCTTTCTTAAAATAGGACCCGGCGCCCGTCCCGCCGCAATGGCGGAAGCGCAGACGGCCGTTTCCGACGATGTCAACTCGATATTCCACAATCCGGCCGGTCTTGCGGCCGTCGGAGGATTTGAGTTCACGGCTCAATACGGGATGCATTTTCAATCGATAGCTTATAACGTGCTGGGTGTCGCCTATCCCGTCGGTAAAGTCGGGACATTCGGTATCGGAGTTGTTAATCTTGCCGTAAACGCTATCGAGCGCAGAACACAGGACGCGGCCTTGGCCGAAGGCGATTTCGCCGCGGGAGATTATGCTTACGTCCTGAGTTACGGGCGAAAAATCTGCGAGCGCGTGTCCGCCGGCGCCAACGTTAAATATCTCTATTCGACCATCGACGACAGGTCGGCTTCGGCCGTGGCCGCGGACGCGGGCATTATCGCCCGACCCATCGACGGTTCGCCGCTTTCGGTCGGCGTTGCGGCGCAGAATCTCGGCGGCGAGATGAAGTTCGATGCCCTCGGCGACCCGCTTCCCGCCGTCTATAAACTCGGGCTGGGCTACAGATTTTCGGGCTATTCCGATCCGGGCTATGGATTTCTGGTGGCGATAGATGTTGCCGCGCCAAGAGACAACGCCACTCGCTTTTCCGCGGGAATGGAGTACTCGCGTAAAATAGACCACAATTTTTCGGCCGCGGTGCGTTACGGATACAAGACGGTTTCCGACGAAAAACTCGACGGCCTCGCGGGCTTGAGCGCCGGCGCGGGTGTGGTTTTCAGACAGTTCAAATTCGATTTCGCCTGGGTCCCCTACGGATTGCTTGGCGACTCGTTCCGTTACGCCCTCTCGGTTAAATTCTGACGCCTCGATAAGTTTTCCGTCGGAAAACTTGACACGCGCGCGTCAAATATTGTAATCTGTTCCCCGCAGCCCGCAAAAAAACACATCGCAAACCACGGCCATATATGGCGGAAGATTTTTCTAAAATAATCGACACTTTCCGGGAAAAGATGGAGGCGCTCGCCTCCGACGTCTCCAAAGCCGCCTTCGTCATCAGGGAACTCAAAAGAGAAAGAGGCAATCTTAAAGCCGAACTCGAATTCTTAAGGGTGGAAAATCAGAACGCGCGCGTGATAATGGCGGAAAACGAAAAACTTAACAAGGACAGAACCTGGACATTGAATCACCTGGAAAAAATATTGAAGAAACTCCAGATATTGAACGTCTGAACCGTCGCTTATCGCGTTTGAAACCATGCTTGATCTTAAAATAAATTACAAAAATAAAACATACAGGAAAAAGCTGGAGGATGAAACGGAAAGTCCCCTTCACGGGGCTTCCGTAGCCGATGCCGTGCTCGCGCGCCTTGAGGCCGTTGAGCGCGGCGATAATCTCGTGGACACCCAGGAAATAGCTATCATAGCCGGATTGTTGGCCGAGCATGAATACTGTAAGCAAAAAGATTCATATAAAAGGACATTGACGGAAGCGGGCAGAAAGATTTCGGAGCTGAAGCTTGAACTCGAATCCGCGATGTCCGGAGTTTAATAAGCTATCACCCTGCGGTGTTGGTGCAGCTTTCTTTGGTTAAGACCTACAAGTTCCTCAACGGGAGTCACTAAGGTGCGGTTTCGCCACCGGCGTTGCCGCCCGGACACCCACTTGAAACCAGGGACTTTAACCGATTAAAGTCACGGCACCGCGGGGTTTTTCTTTCCTCCGGCATAAGCGGTTCAAAAGCGTATGTCGGATTTATTTTTTTCTGAGTCGCAGTCCGTTAAAACAAACGCTTCGGCGCCTCTTGCCGCGCGTATGGCGCCGCGGACTTTCGATGAGTTTTACGGGCAGGAAGACATCTTTGGCCCGGGCAAACTCCTGCGCCGCGCCGTGGAAGCCGGACGTTTGGGCTCGGCTATTTTTTTCGGACCTCCGGGTACCGGCAAAACCGCCGCGGCAAAACTTGCGGCGTCGCTTTCGGACTCGGCTTTCGTGGAAACAAACGCCGTAACCTGCGGCGTGGCGGACATAAGAAAAATAGTTTCTTCGGCCAAACTTCTCCTCTCCTCCAAAAACCGCCGCACAACCCTCTTGTTGGACGAAATCCATCACTTCAACCGCACTCAGCAGGACGCTTTGCTGCCCGACGTTGAGCGAGGCGTCATAACTCTGGTGGGCCTCACCACGGAAAATCCCTATTTTTATATAAATCCGGCGCTGATTTCCCGCGCGAATGTTTTTGAGTTCAAGCGGCTTAGGGCCGCCGATCTCGGCAAAATTCTTTCGGCGGCCATGTCCGATAAAGACCGCGGATACGGGCTTAAAACAATAGAACTTGCCGCCGCTGCCGCCTCGCACCTGACGGATTACAGCGCCGGCGACGCCCGAAGATTACTGAACGCTCTTGAACTTGCCGTCGAGACGACTCCCCCGCGGAAGGACGGAGTAATCGTTGTCGATCTTGCCGCCGCTTCCGAAGTCATTCAGAAAAAACCGGTTCTCTACGATAAATCCGCCGACGCCCATTACGATCACGCGTCGGCTTTCATTAAATCTATGCGCGGAAGCGACCCCGACGCGGCCATATACTGGATGTCTAAAATGCTTTCCGCCGGCGAAGATCCGCGGTTTCTGGCCCGACGGGTGGTGATACTTGCCGCCGAAGACGTCGGCACCGCCGACCCGCAGGCGCTCGTGCTGGCCGTAGCGGCGCTGAATGCCGTTGAGTTCGTGGGTATGCCCGAAGCCAGGATACCTCTGGCCGAAGCGGTTGCGTACGTTTCCACCGCGCCAAAATCGAACGCGGCCTATCTTGCGGTTGAAGCCGCAATGTCGGAGGTAGCCCGCGGGCCGGAGCGCGACGTCCCCATCCATCTTAAAGATTCAACGGCGGACTCGGATGCGCTCGGACACGGACTGGGTTACAAATATCCTCACGATTTTCCGCATGGTTTCGTGACGCAGGAATATATGCCCGTTCCAAAAAAGTTTTACGACCCGAAGGAAACGGGATTTGAGAGGGAAATAAAAAAGCGTATCGATTTCTGGAACAATTTAAGGAAGAACGCGCCCGCCGGAACCGACGGCAAAAAATCCTCCGAGGCGGCGGATAAGTCCGTAAATGACGACGAAAAATATCCTAAGAAAAAAAATTCGCGCTAAGCTGCGAAAAATGAGCCGCGCGAATCGCGCGAGGGCGTCGCGCGGGATAATCGGGCGGCTGCGGCGGTTTCCTGAATACGTCCCGTCGCGGTCAATATTCTGCTTCGTTTCCAAGGCCGACGAGCCGGACACCGTCGGATTTTTAAAAGCCGAGTTGGCCGCCGGCAAGCGTAAGATTTTTATGCCGCGCGTATCGCCGGACGGCATTGAAGCCGTCCGCATAAAAGATATGGGAGAATTGGCGAAAGGACATTTCGGCATTTTGGAGCCGCGGCCGGGTATGTCCGCCGGCGTTTTGCCGTCGGGCGCGTTGATTATGGTTCCCGGGCTGGCTTTTGATTTGCGCGGAATGCGGCTGGGCCGCGGCAAGGGTTATTACGACAGGTTTTTGCGCGGACGGGACCGTAATAAAATAGTCGGAATTGTATTCGATGATTTCCTTTTTGAGAGAATCCCGTCGCGCGGACACGACGTAAAATCGGGCGCGGTGATAACCGACAAGAGGGTAGTTTTAACAATAAAGAAGTGATTAGTGGCGGGTGATTAGCGGTTAGTGTTTGGTGTTTTTGACTCGCCACTATTCACTGACCACTAATCACTGAATACCGGAAACTTTTCACACGGAGGCAATATATGTCGTCCTTGAATGAAATGTACATGATGTTGATACCGGTCTTTCTGGCCGTGGGAATGTTAATAGGATATGCGCTTCGTCTTGTTTATTCGCGCTTCAGCTTAAGCTCGGCCGAAGCCGCCGCAAAAAAAATAATAGACGAGGCGCGCTTGGCCGCCGACGCCCGCAATAAAGACGCCATACTCGACGCCAAGGAAAAGATAGAGAAACAGCGGGTGGAATTCGAACGTGAAACGCGCGAGAGAAAACAGGAACTTACCACATGGGAGAAGAGAATAAGTCAGCGCGAGGATAACTTAGACCGCAAACTCTCGCTTCTTGAAAAAAGGGAGCGCGATATAGGCGCAAAAGAGCGCGAGGTGGCCGGCAAAGAAAAATCGTTGTCCGACGAATCACGGGAGATAGAGAGAAAAAAACAGGAGCAGGCCGTCCTTGCCGAAAAGATCGCGGGTATGACGCGCGAAGAAGCAAAGCGGGCGCTTGTCGGTATGATGGAAGACGAGGCCAGAAAGCAGGCGTCGTCCACGCTGTTGCGCATTGAACGCGAGACGAACGAGACGGCGGCAAAAAAATCAAGAGACATTCTGGCCGTCGCAATCCAGCGAGTCGCCGCCGACGTCACCGCCGACATTACCGTCTCCACGGTGCCGTTGTCGGGCGACGAGATAAAAGGCAGGATTATCGGCCGCGAAGGCCGCAACATCAGGGCCTTCGAGCAGGCGACCGGAGTCGATGTTATAGTCGACGACACGCCGGAAACGATAACACTTTCGGCTTTCGACGGAGTCCGCCGCGAAATCGCGCGCATAGCGCTCGAACGCCTTATAGCCGACGGCAGAATCCATCCGGCCCGCATAGAGGAAGTTGTCGCCAAGGTTAAGGCCGATATGGAAAATCATCTGCGCGAGGTCGGCGAAAAGGCCGCTCTTGAAGCGGGCGTTCCGGGTTTGCCGCAGGAAATGCTCAAACTTCTGGGAAAACTCAAATACAGGACGTCTTACGGACAGAACCAGCTGCAGCATACCATCGAGGTCGCGCTTTTGGCCGGCGCTCTGGCGGGCGAACTCGGCGCCGACGTTTTATTCGCCAAGAAAGCGGGTTTGCTGCACGATTTGGGCAAGGCCATCGACCACGACGAAGAGGGTATGCATCACCAGCTTTCCGCCGATATAGCCAAAAAATATAACGAATCGGATAAAATGCTCAACGCCATTCTTTCTCATCACGAAGGCATAGCCGCGCCGGAGAGCGCGGAGGCCTTTGTGTTGGCCGCTGCCGACGCCATATCGGCGGCCCGCCCTGGGGCGCGCAGGGAATCTATAGCGAATTACATCAAAAGAATCGAGAAACTCGAAAATCTGGCGGCGTCATTTTCCGGAGTTTCGAGCGTGTTTGCCGTTCAGGCGGGCCGCGAAGTCAGGGTTCTTGTGGAGCCGGATGAGATTTCCGACGAGCGGGCGCAGTCGCTGGCCAAGGAAATAGCCGCCAAGGTCGAGCAGGAACTCGATTATCCCGGCCAGATAAAAGTGACCGTTATAAGAGAAGTCAGAACGCAGGAAGTGGCGAAATAGTTGCCGATGAAAAAATCTCCATGGTTGCCATTCCCGTGAAGATGCTGTATATTAATTAACATTTTCTGGTTTTGTCATTCCCGAATGCCTGCCCTCGAATGTTTTTATCGAGGGTTGTTATCCCCGATAAAGACATTCGGGGACGAATCCATTTTCCGACGAGAATATAATTCACTGGATTCCCGCTTTCGCGGGAATGACAAAAGAGAGTTTTTCCAGGAGCAACTAAAATAAAAAGTAGCGCGACACAAATGCAATAATGACTGCGACGCCTAAAATATACACCGTAACCGAACTCAACTCCGAGATTAAAAAGCTCATAGAGCCCAAGTTTGCCGACGTGTGGGTAGATGGCGAAATATCAAATTTCAAAATTTATTCGTCGGGGCACGCTTATTTCTCTCTTAAAGACGAGGGCTCGCAAATTCAGTGCGCTATGTTCGCCGATGCCGCATCCCGCCTGAAATTCGTTCCCGAAGACGGTTTGGCGGCTGTGTGTCGCGGCCGTGTTTCGCTCTATGTCAAAAGCGGCCGGCACCAAGTCGTGGTTTATTCCATGGAGCCCAAGGGCAAGGGTTCTTTGCAGCTTGCCTTTGAGCAACTCAAGAAAAAACTTGCCGCCGAGGGTCTTTTTGACGAAGGCCGCAAGCGGCCTCTGCCTATGCTGCCGTCACGCATAGGAGTAGTGACATCTCCGACGGGAGCGGCCATAAGGGACATACTCGCGGTGATAAACCGCAGGTTTGCCAACGTGCGCGTGCTTATTTATCCGACGGCCGTGCAGGGCGACAACGCCAAAAACGAGATCGCCGCCGGCATCAAATATCTCAACGAGAATTATCCCGAACTCGATGTCCTTCTGGTCGGTCGCGGCGGCGGAAGTTACGAGGATTTGTGGGCATTTAACGAAGAACCCGTCGCGCGCGCGATTTTTGCCTCGAAGATTCCGGTTATTTCCTGCGTGGGTCACGAGATAGATTTTACAATAGCGGATTTTGTCGCCGATGTCAGGGCGCCCACGCCGTCGGCCGCCGCGGAGCTTGTCGTCAGGAATAAATCCGAACTGGACGGGCGCATCCGGCGTCTTGCCGCCGGACTGGTTTCCTCCACTCGCCGCGTGGCGGCGGAGCGTTCCGCGGTATTGGAGCGGCTGGCCGCGTCGGGTTTTCTGAAAAATCCCGCCGAATACGTCGAGCGACGGGCGCAGGATATGGACTATCTGGCGGAAAAACTGGCGTCCGCCGCCGCCGGATTTGAAAGAGAAAAACGCCACATGCTCGAAAAAATCTCGGGGAAACTTCACCTGCTTTCTCCTCTGGCTATACTTTCCAGGGGTTACGCCGTAGTGTGGAAAATTCTCCCGTCCGCCGCCCCGTCTCAGGGCGGAGAGGTTTTGCTCAAGGATTCAAAAGATGTAAAATCAAAAGACCGTGTCAAAATACGTCTTAAAAGCGGCGAATTCGAGGCCGAAGTCGCCGATAGCGCTCGCATAAAGGGGAACGATAAAAATGCCTAAAACTCAGCCGAAAAATTTTGAGGAATCGCTTTCCCGTCTCGAGGAGATAGTCGAGGCGTTGGAGAACCGCGACGTAGAACTCGACAATGCGCTGTCGCTTTTTGAGGAAGGCGTGGGACTCGTTAAGTTCTGCTCGGCAAAACTCGAAGAGACAAAGAAGAAGATAGAAATACTCGTCTCAAAAGACGGCAAACTCAAACCGGAAAATTTTGAGACCGATTCCTCCGACGGTGATGACGAAAACAAAAAAAACTGATTTTGAAAATTATTTCGCGGCGGCCATATCGCGTGTCGAGACGGCGTTACGCGGGCTCCTGCCGAGGCGTTTTCCCCGGGAACTCTGCGACGCCATGCGCTACAGCGTTTTTTCCGACGGCAAACGCGTCCGCCCCGCGCTTGTTCTGGCCGGCGCCGGTCTTTCGGGTCTTAAACCCGCCGATGTCCTTGACGCCGCGTGCGCGGTAGAACTTATTCACACGTATTCCCTTATCCACGACGATCTTCCCGCTCTTGACAACGACGATTTCAGGCGGGGCAAACCGACTTCGCATAAAAAATTCGGCGAGGATATCGCGATACTTGCCGGCGATGCCCTGTTGACTTACGCTTTCGAGCTTGCGGCCCGAAACGCCGCGCGTCTTGACGGCGCGTCGCCGGAAGCCGTCGCCGAGTTGGCGCGGGCCGTCGGAAAAGACGGAATGGTCGGCGGTCAGGCGGCCGACGTAAAACACGGCTGTCGCCGCGAGAGCGGTCGCCGCGCCGCGCGCTACCTGAATTATATACACACCAATAAAACAGCCCGGCTTATAGAGATATCGTCCAAATTGGGCGCATTGCTTGCCGGCGCGCCCGCCTCAAAGGTTGCCGCGCTAAGTCGTTACGGACTTTGCGCCGGCCTGGCTTTTCAGATAGCCGACGATATTCTGGACGAAGGCGAGGAGAATTCGGATTTCAAAAACGGTCGTTTGACGTACACCGGAGTTTACGGAACGCCGGCGGCCCGCCTTCGCGCGCGACGACTTGTCGCGGAAGCAAAGAGGGCGCTGTCGGTTTTTAAGCCGTCGCGGGACAAAAAATTCATGGAGGACCTGGCCGACTTTATCGTAGACAGAAAAAAGTAGTCCGTCCGCATTGTACGGGCGGACCCGGCAATAAATCAATATGGTTATAGAAAAGATAAATTCTCCGGCGGACATTAAAGCGTTGGCCGTGGAGGAACTTGATGTACTTGCGCTTGAAGTGCGCAATCTCATAATAGACACTTCCGTCAAAAACGGAGGGCATCTGGCGCCGAGTTTGGGCGCGGTCGACTTCACCATCGCCTTGCACCGGGTGTTCGACTGCCCGTCGGATAAAATCGTCTGGGACGTGGGACATCAGGCATACGCCCATAAAATACTGACCGGCAGAAGAGACAATTTCGTCACAATGCGCACGGCCGGCGGCCTGAGCGGTTTTCCGAACAGAAAAGAGTCCGATTGCGACGTTTTTACCGTCGGACATTCATCCACGTCCATTTCCTCCGCGCTGGGACTTGCCGCCGCCCGCGACTTAAAAAACGAATCCAATAAGGTCATTGCCGTTATAGGCGACGGGTCGATGACCGGCGGCCTGGCGTTTGAAGGACTTCAGAACGCCGGTCATATCGGCACGGACTTGCTGGTAATATTAAACGACAATGAGATGTTTATATCTCATAAAGTGGGCGCTTTCGCCGGTTATCTGGCCAAGCTCCTTACGGCGGGCTCGTTCAAAAAATTCGAAGAGCGGGTCGAAAAGTTTTTCCGCCGGCTGCATTTTTGGGGCGCGCAGATATTGCGTGTGGCCAAGAGGTTTAAAGTCCTGCTGTTTCCGGGCATGCTTTTTGAGGAACTGGGTTTCGCGTATCTGGGTCCCGTCGACGGTCACGACATAAAAGCGATGTTGCAGATATTCTCCAACGTGAAAAATATGAAAGGCCCGATACTGATTCATCTGGTCACAAAAAAAGGCAAGGGTTATCCTCCGGCGGAACTCGACCCTACCAAATATCACGGTTTGTCGCCTTCGTGTCCGACTACCGGCAAACGCGAACTCACGTTTACACAGGTCTTTGGAAGCGCAATGAGGTCTCTTGCCGCCGACGACAAAAAGGTTGTGGCCATAACCGCCGCCATGTCGGAGGGCACCGGCCTGGCGGATTTCGCCAAAGAATATCCGGAAAGATTTTTCGACGTAGGCATCGCCGAGCAGCACGCTATTACTTTCGCGGCGGGACTTGCCGCCGGAGGGTATAAACCCGTCTGCGCCATATACTCCACATTTTTGCAGCGTTCCCTCGACCAGATAATTCACGACGTGGCTCTAAACGGTCTTCCCGTAATAATCGCCATCGATCGCGCCGGTCTCGTCGGAGAAGACGGCGCCACGCATCACGGCGCGTTCGACATCTCGTTTCTAAGGTCGGTTCCGGGCTTAACGGTCTGCGCCCCGCGCGACGGCGACGAACTCGGAGACCTTCTTTATTCGGCGCTCAAATGGAGCGTTCCGACGGCGATCAGGTATCCCCGCGGCGGCTGTTTTCAGGAAGCCGCGCGCAAAGATTTTCATTACATCGAGCGCGGCGCATCGCAAATTTTAAGAGAAGGCGCGGACGTTTTGCTCGTCGGTATCGGACATTGCTCGCGGTATGCCCTTGCCGCCGCGGATATTCTTTCCGGCGGCGGGATTTCCGCCTCGGTGATGGATTTAAGATTTATTAAACCGCTCGACACAGGGGCCCTTTCCGCCTTTGCGGCTAAAAAAATGCCCATAGTCGTAATAGAAGAAAACTCGGCCCTCGGCGGAGCCGGATCGGCAGTCGAAGAGTATCTGTCGTCGGAAGGATATCGCCCCGACATAATCAAGGTAGCCATTAAAGACGACTTTATCGAGCATGGCCCTCAGGGTTATCTGAGGGACTTGTGCGGGCTTACGCCGGAAAAAATAGCGGCGCGCGTAGCGGCGCATGTATCGGCTTTGAAGAAAAATTAAGAGATGAAAACGCGGCTCGACCGGTTATTGGTTGAAAAAGGACTTTCGCCGGATATTAAAAAAGCCGCGGCGCTTATAATGGCCGGAGCGGTTACCGTCGACGGACGGCCTTGCCCGCACGCCGGCTCTCAAATCGCAAGCGACGCCGACGTCGCGGTGATTGTCTCGGCGGATGATTACGTTTCGCGTTCCGGCGCCAAACTTGAAGGCGCGCTCGACGATTTCGCCGTAAAGCTCGACGGCCTGGAATGCTGCGACGTAGGATCTTCCACCGGCGGGTTTACCCAGTGTATGCTGCGACGCGGCGCCGCGAAGGTTTACGCTTTCGACGTCGGGAAAAATCTTATGCACGAGCGTGTCGCCCGCGACCCGCGCGTTAAGCTGATAGAAGATTATAACTTCAGAAGGTTTTCGGCCGGAAGCGTTTTTGGTATTCATGACGTGCCGTCGGACGTCGATAAAGTGGTTGACGCCGCCCGGATGTGCCGTTTTGTCGCGGCAGACGTTTCTTTTATATCGGCGGTAAAAATACTTTACGCCCTTGCCGACGGAATGAAAGCTGCTTTCGAGGCGCTGGTTCTTGTGAAACCGCAGTTTGAACTGCCGGCGAGCAAGGTTCCCGGCGGTGTAGTGAGGGACGAAAAATCGGCCGCCGAGGCCGTCGAAAAAGTCAGGGCGGCCGCGAGTGCGCTCGGGTTTCAAATCCTGGGCGCCGCGCCATCGCGGTTAAAAGGCGCCCGGGGCAACCGGGAATATTTTCTTTATCTCGACAGAAAACGGTGAAATGATATGGCGGACATAATAATAATAGCGGCCAATGATGCCTCCCGCGCGCTGCTGGCGGGAATTTTACGCAAGACGGGCGCCACTGTCGAAGAACGGCCGTTCGTGCCGGATATCGTCGAATTTTTATCGCAGCAGGGGCCCCGCACCGCGGTCATAGACGCGGCGTACTTTGAAAAATCCGACGGAGATCTTAAATCGCACCTCCCCAAGACAAATCTTATCGCCTGGACGGAAACTTATGATCCTCCTCGCGCGATAAATCTTATATCCGCCGGCGCAATGGACGTTCTGTGCAATCCGGCGTCTAAGTCCGAAGTCGCCGGAGTGGTTGGCCATTTTTCGGGAACTTTTCACTATAAGAGGAAAAGCGATTTCACTTTTGGGGCCAAGGCCGCCAGGTTCCTGAAGACGCCCGCCATTGTCACGGCCGCCCTTGCCGCAATGGCCGTTCTCATCGTAGCCGCGCGGGCAATTTTTACCGGCGGCGGATCTATCCGCCCCGGCGTTTACTCGCTGAACGTTGAAAATCCCACGGGCATTTACGTCGATGGCAACGAGGTGTGGGTCAGCGACTGGCTTTCGCAGAGCATTTACGGCTTTAAGCTGCGCGCGTCCGGCGCGGCCGAACAGTTCGAGAGTTATTATTTTGCGGACTGCAATCCTCTTTTTGTGCACAAAGTCGGAAAGTTTTTCTGGACGGGTTCCGGAGACGGCACCATAAGAAAATACTCGGTAGAGACGGAGCCGCCGGTGCTGGCGGAACAATTTCGCGGCCCCGGATTTTCTCCGTCGGGTTTTTGCTCCACGCCCGACTTCGTCTACACGGCGGATTCTCAGGCGGGAATGATTTATCAGCACGTGTTCGGCGCGGGGTATCCCGTGGTCAATTCGTATGAATACACGGCCGGAGCTTCGCCCGTAGGTTTAAATTTCGACGGCAAATACTTTTATACCGCGTCCGCGCGAACCGGCAATATTTACAGGCATATAGGGCCGGCCAACAAGTTTGTTCCGGTCGGCAGTTACGGATTCGGCGCGGCATCCGGCGCGGAGATAGCCGGCTTTTACAAGACAAAAAAATACATCTACATAGTCACGGCGACAAAACCGGCGCGGCTCTACGTGTATCCTCATAACATGCCGCGGTAATTTTTTTCAAACGGGAGACAAAAATATGGTTCAGGAATGGCGAAGAAAACACGCGAGGATATCGTGCTACATTCCGGTGCTGATAAGGGCCCCGTCGAAGACGCCTCAGGAATCGTGGGGAGTAATCAGGGACGTGAGTTTGGGAGGTTTGCGTCTTGAAACAAGGCATCCGCTTATTTCGGGGGATCAGGTCTACGTCACTTTCTCATTTTCCCAGAATTTTTCTTTCGTCAACACGAAATCGAAAATCCGGCGCGTAGCCAAGAGCGGCGTATACAATATTTGCGGTATGGAGTTTGAGTCGCTGGTGGATGTCGAGCATTTGCACAACGCTCTGGAAGAATACATAGAGACGCAGACAAAAAGCACGTTGTAGTTACAGGGTATAGGGTTTAGGTTTTTTTTCTAGACCCTAGACCCTAGACCCTATCCCCTAATACAGGAGGAAAACATGATATCTATCGCAGTGGGACTGATTTTTGTAGCCGCCGCCGTTTGGGGACTTTCGGCATGGCGCGCCGACGTGCAGGCGCTTTTGAGGGGCATATTGCCGATTTTATTTTTTGTGGGCGGCGCCTTGGTGGTATTGGCCGGCATAAGCGGTATAAGAGACAGTATGCTCGACGCCTCCAAAAGTAAGGACGATTCCGCTAATGCGTGAACGGTATTGCAGATGAAAAAAAACCGGCTCCGCGCTCGCGGACTTTCGGGTTTAGGTGAGTTCGGGCTCATAAACAGCATAGTTAAAGCTTCGCGCCGCGCTTCCAGCGGCGCTCTTGCTTTAAGCGGCGCGTCAGTAATCGTTCCTAACGGGGACGATGCCGCTGTGCTCGATGTCCGCGCCGCCTTCGGCTCCGATTGTCTTGCGATTTCGACCGATATGCTGGTTGAAGGGGTTCACTTCGACTGCGGGCTGATGTCGTTTTACGATGTCGGAGTCAAGTCCGTAACAGCCAATATCAGTGACATGGCGGCCACAGGCGGCGCTCGTCCGCTGTTCTGTGTGGTCGGATTGGCCATACCTGTGGATATAAATGTTGAAAATGTGGACAACTTACTGGCGGGTCTGCGGGCCGCCGCCACAAAAGACGGCATAACTCTTATCGGCGGCGATACTGTACGTTCAAATAAAAGTATTGTAATATCAATTACTATAGTAGGCAGGATAGATAAGAAATCAGTGGTGGAACGTGGCGGGGCCAAAGCGGGAGATTTAATATGTGCAACCGGCGCTTTCGGTGATGCCGCGGCCGGACTTCGGGTGCTGCAAGGGCAGCGGAAGAGCAAACGGCTATGTCGCGCGAGATATTCTGATGCCATCCGGGCCCACGGGTATGGACAATTAGTCCACGCTTATCGGCGGCCAAGACATCGGTTGAATGAGGCCATACTGCTGACAGCTCGTTGGCCGCGTCCCACGGCTATGATGGATTCCTCCGACGGCCTGGCGGCTTGTGTGCGCGCGATGTCTTCGGCGGCGGATTTGGGGGCCATCGTCAATCTGCGGGATGTTCCGCTGTCGCGCGCGTTTCGCCGGTGGGCATTGTCGGTGTCGGGCGGTCCGCTTGATCCGAAATTCCCGTGGCGCACTGTCGCCGAGGGCGGCGAAGAATATGAGCTTGTGTTCACCGCCGGACCTTCGGACGTTCCGGCCTTGAAGAAGCGGGTTAATTTTTCGGTTGTAGGGGAAATGCGGTGCGGCAAAGGCGTGGATTTTATGCTTAATGGAAAAAAAATGGCCGGCGAGTGGCGCGGATATGAAAATTTTTAAGGCGCGAAGTTCTTCGCCGTCCGACACTATGCGGCTTGCCCGCAATCTTGCCGCGATAGTCCCCGCCGGAACCTACATAATGCTCGAAGGCGGTCTGGGCTCCGGCAAGACAACATTTGTTTCGGGTTACGCCCGAGGACGCCGCGTGTCGAGCCCCAGTTTTGTGCTAAGCAATATCTATTCCGGCGGGAGAAATCCCATCGAAGTTCGTCACGTGGATTTATGGCGGCTGCCCGCCGGCGCCGACGTCTCCGATATTTTTGCCGTCGACGATACCCGTCAAAACGAGAGAATTGTCTGGCTGGTGGAATGGGCAGACCGTCTTCCCGTAGATTTTGCTCCGCGTGACAATACCATATCCATTCGGATAACAAGCCCCCGCCCGACTTCTTCGTCCCCTAAGCTTACTTCCGGACGCGCGCGTAATAATGAAAACGACGGGCTTTTGACGCGCGACATTCGCGTTGCGGTTTATTCGGAGCGGCTTGCCGCGGTTATCAATAAGTTGCGCCGCGTCTCGGTTTATCAATAAGCTGTCCGTCTGTTAAAAAGGCGGCGATTCGCTTTCATCGCTCGGTCGAAAAAAAAATAAAATGAAAACTCTTGCGCTTGATACCACCGGAGCATATCTTGTTATGGCGGTTTCAGACGGCGCGCGGCTTCTTGCCGGATGCCGCCGCCTCGCCGAGGCCGCTCATTCCGAGTTGATAGTCAAAACCGCTTCGGAACTTATATCCGCCGCGGGTTTTTCTCCGCGCGAACTCCAAAAAGTGGCGGCCGTAGCCGGTCCGGGCAGTTTTACCGGTATAAGAATAGGGCTGACGTTTGCGCGGACAATCTCGCAGACGCTGGATATACCGGCGGTATCAATCAGCGCTTTCGACGCCTGCGCGCTTTCGGCGGCGGTTCCGCTGAAAGACAAGCGGAATCTTGACTTATCAATAAGCTGTCCGTCCGTTAAAAAAGAGGGTTTCGTCGCGGATAAAATCATGGTTGTCATCGACGCGCTTTTTCCGCTGGTTCACTGGGCGGTCTACGATTCTTCGGGACAAAAAAAAATCGCCGGGCCCGGCCTCGACAATGTCGAAACCGTTTCCGCGCGATTCGCGCCTTCCGGCAAATCTTCCGAGCGATGGACATTCGCCGGTTCGGCGATGGCCGTCGAGAAAACCCGCTCGATTCTGTCCGAGCGTTTTGGCGGCCCGGCGCCGACGCTCTCTTCCCGTTATCTTGCGCCTGCTCCGTCGGCGCTGGCCGCGCTGGCCGCAACTGCGCGCGGCGGCTGCTACAAAATCCTCAAACCCCTCTACCTGAAAGAAGTTTATTTAAGAAAATAATCCGGGAAGCGCTTTCAAGAACCGAGATTCTCATTGCGGCTTCCTCTATGTTTTTTCCCACGGCGAACGCGCCGTGTCCCCGCACCAAGGCCGCTCCGAACACACCCAGAAGCGGCGGCAGATTGTCGGCCACGCAGTTTGAGGAAATCGTAATCTCGCACTTAGTCAGCACAGGTATTTCCGGCATATAGAAGGCGCCTTCCATGTCGATGGGCTTAATTTTTTCTTCGGTCAGAGAAAGTACTATGGCGTGCGGCGGATGGGCGTGGACTATGGCGTCGGTCTTGGGATTGGCCAGATAAATCGAGCGGTGAACCTTAATCTCGCACGAGGCGCCGTCGTCTCTGGCCTCGTCGTAAAGATTGGTTTTTGCTATGTCGGCAAAAGTCAAATCTCCGAGTTTTGCGCCGTGGCGGGTGATGTATATCGACTCGCCTTTTTTTATGCTCATGTTGCCGGAATGCGAGTTGTTTATGCCCTGCTCAAACAGCAGCCGCCCGTATTTAATGAAATCCTCGTACATAAATTCGATCCTTTTGTCCGTTAAAAATCCGGCAGGGGCGTTCTAAAAAATGGCGGGACTCTTAAACTTTCAAAATTCCGTTTGTTTATAAAGTAAGGTGGCTGTTCCGCCAAAGGACGGCGGAACCTTGACTTATCAGTATGCTGTCTGTTTATTAATAAGGTGGCGGCCGGATTTGCACCGGCGAATGGCGGTTTTGCAGACCGCTCCCTTACTACTTGGGTACGCCACCACCGTCGACTGATATTCTACAATTTAGGTATTTGAAAAACCAAACGCTTTATATATAATACAGAAACTTATTGTTCCGGATAATTCAAATGGAAAGGAAATCGTCCGTATTTTATCGCGCGCTCATTCCGGCCTCGGCTGTTTTTTTTGTCACACTGTGCGTTAATACAGCTTTGGCGGCAATCAATCTTTACGGCGGAGTTTCGCGTCTTTCGGGCGCGAGCTGGAGCGCGGGGTTTATGTCGCAAGACAAATACATCACATTGGAATCCGACCCTGCCTCGGTGACCAAAATCGAGGGGATGTTGTGCGAGAGTAAAATCGGCCTTAGCTTGGGTGTGAATATGGACGTCGACGATAATCTGGTCGGCGAAGTCGCCCGCACGTCTACTTATATCGGATTGGGCGACACTTATCTGCGGTATCACAAGGGCACACACGCGGGCAGAGCTTTGTGGAACGCCAAGGCGGCCACCGGTCAAAAATTCCCTTTTGAATTTCAGGAAGAATATATTCATGTGGACGCTATTTGGTGGCTCAAAAAAATGTTCGGCGGGTTTATGCCCGGTTACGTGGGGCTGGGCTATACGAGCATGGCTCTTCCCGCCGAGGTAAAAACTTTAAAGACCCAGTCCGACCTCACAAAACAGAAGTTTGCGGCGCCGTTTTTCGAGCCGCGTCACACCGGTAAATATTATTCTTTCATATTCGGATTTGACACGTTCGCAAGTTCGATGCTTTTTCTCGACACTATGAAGGAAGCGGAACTGCCGGGTGGTTTCAGTATTTTTTTTACGGCGTCGGACAGATTCGGCTTCGGCGAGTCGCGGCTCAGCCCTGAGGGCCTTGCCGCCGCAAGGGAAGTGAACCCCGGGCTTGAACCCGTTACGGATCATTTTTTCGGCGCGTATCTTGAAAACGAATCCTCGATAGGATTGAGGTGGAGAGGGCACTTGGGCAGGTTTTACGTGGCCGCCGGCGCGGGTTACGAGTTGATGTTTTACTCCATAACGAATTTTGGAGGCGCAGCCCAGAAGCCCGGCGATTTGGGCTTCGACTCGTCGCCGAATATGATGCGCCACGGCCCCATCGTAAGATTTTACGCGCGATGGTGACTATTGACGCCATATAAGGTATACTATAAATACTATGAACACAACACATAACACTTTTTACGGACTCGGCATAGCGCCGGGGCTTTTGGAAGCATTGACCAAGAACGGTTTTACGGTTCCCACGCCCATACAGCGCAAGGCGATACCCATAGCCGTAGAGGGAAAAGACATTATCGGCATAGCGCAGACAGGCACGGGTAAAACCATCGCATTCGGCGTGCCTATGTTACAGCGTTTAGCAAAAGAAAAGGGCCGAGGGTTGGTTCTTGTTCCTACCAGAGAATTGGCCATACAGGTAAACGCCGCGTTGGAAATTTTTGCCAAGGCGCTCGGTATGCGGACGTCGGTTTTAATAGGCGGCGAACCCATAATAGGCCAGGTTTTTTCTTTGAGAAAAAATCCGCGCGTAATAGTGGCAACTCCCGGGCGGCTTCTGGATCACACCAGCAGTCATCACGTGCGGCTCGACGACGTCAACACTTTGGTGCTCGACGAAGCCGATCGTATGCTCGATATGGGTTTCGCTCCCCAGATAGAAAGCATAATCGACCTTATTCCCAAAGACAGGCAGACGATGCTGTTTTCGGCCACGATACCTGCCAGAATACTTCACATCGCCTCGAAGCATATGAAACTGCCCGTCTCCACGGAAATCGCTCCCACCGGCACTGCCGCCGAGGGGGTATCGCAGGAAATTTTCGTCGTCAACAAGGAAGTAAAAGTCCGCATTCTATCGGAGATACTCAAAAAATATACCGGCTCGGCGCTGGTTTTTTCGCGCACAAAAAGAGGCGCGACACAACTTGTCAGAAAAGTTCGCGCCATGGGCCACGCCGCAGCGGAGATTCACGCCGACCGTTCGCTGTCGCAGAGGAAAGAGGCGCTTGAGGGTTTTAAGTCGGGGAAATATCGCATATTGATAGCGACCGACATCGCCGCCCGCGGTATTGACGTGAGAAACATCGAGATAGTGATAAACTACGATTTGCCCGACGACGCGGAGAATTACGTCCACAGAATAGGCCGCACCGGCCGCGCCGGCAAAGAAGGACACGCGATATCTTTGGCCACGCCGGATCAGGAAAGAGACGTCAGAGAAATAGAGAAACTCATCAGGAAACCCATCCCGCGGTCAAAACATCCATCGGTGCCAACGGCGGGTTTTTCGGCTTCTTCCGGCCATCGTCCCCCGAGCCATCACCAGCGCGGACCCGATCGCCGCGAAAGACGTTTCCGTCCGCGGTAATACGTCGTAGAATCTTCTCGGATAAAAAAATAGTCCCCGACTTGTCGGGGACTTTTATTTTACGGCGATAGCGCGGGGCAAATAAAAAACTTGGCTGTTCCGTCAAAGGACGGTGGAACCTTGGCCTATCAGTATGCCGTCAACTTATTAATAAACTGGCGGAAGGGGAGGGATTCGAACCCTCGGTCCGGTTGCCCGGACATACGCTCTCCAGGCGTACCCCTTAAACCACTCGGGCACCCTTCCTTAAAATTGTTCGCTGTTTCCTGTCTGTCTACACTTACTAATACAAACGCATTATTTGTTTTGACATGTAGTGCCCCGATTTATCGGGGCAAAAAGCGACCTTAAAAGGTCGCGCTACATAATGCGTTTGTATTAATGATGTCATAATTGTATAGGCATCAAGCGGGAGGGCAAGCCCTCCCCTACGCGAGGATACGAATTCACTAATACATTCTACAAAAATCAGAAGTTTACGGCTATGCCTGCGCCTTCTATGGAGCCGCTTACCGACGAGCGCCGAAGTGTTCCCGATATTTCCACGGAAGCTTTTTTGCCGATTATGGAAAGCATTCTCGCTCCGTCCCCGCCGAATATTTTTACCAGGTCTTGAGTCGCCGCGCCGAACTTTATTATATAACTGAGACGCGCGGCGTCATCATAATTACGAATACGCGCGCTTCCTTTTAATGCGGCGCCCTTCGTTTCTATCAGAAGTTCGTCCGCCGTAATTTCTTTTTCTTTGTCGTCGACCACGGCGCTGAAAGCCGTTTTGGCTCTCAAAGTTTTATCGGCGAAGTCAAAACCTCCCGACAAAATGCCGTCGCCGCCGGCGGTCTCGAAAATCATCCGGATATTTTCTATCCGAAAATCCTGCCCGCCGCCTCGTCGAACGTAGATTGTCCCGCCGGAGATTTCTATTCTTGTCACTCCGATTATTACGGGCGGCGCGCCCGACGATTCGTTTTTTTCTTCCTGTCTCGATGTCGTTCCGCCGCGGTCGTAGCGGTAGCGCGGCGCTTTGAACGCCCGACGGAAATTCGGCATACTGACCGCTTCCGCAGTATCCGCCGCGATGGTAAGCGACGGAGATGAAATTTTTAAGACGGCTATTTGCCGAGAGCCCCTGATAAGCGCGGCGATGTTTTGCGCGGCTTCTGCGCGCGCGCACGAAAACACTTCGCGTCCGGACCCCGGGCGCGCGCGGGCGTTATCGCGTTCGCTGCCGACTTTTTCAAAAATCTTTATGTCCGATAGTATCAGCGCTCCGCGCAGAGATAATCTGGCCCCGCCTACGGAAACCTCGCGCCCGAGCCGTCTGCTCAGATGATGTACCGTCAGCGCCCGGACTCTTGCGGGGGAAAAAATCGCCCGCGCCAGCAATCCGGCCGCTCCCGCCGTTATTATTACGAAGATTGCGAAAAACGCCGCGATGCGGATAATTTTTTTAGTCATAATAATTTTTCACGACTGATTTCGAAGGATTTTCCGCGATGTCCTGCGGTCGTACAGCGGGAAGTTTCACTCCGCAGCGGTCTGAGGGTTTGCCGCTCCGGTCGACGGCTCCACGGCCGCGGCCGCCGCTGTCGACGGCGAAACTGTTTCCGCATCGCCGCCGGCGGCTTTTTTGACGGCCTTTACGGGCTCGTTTTTTTGAATGATTATTTCAACGCGTCTGTTCATGGCCCTGCCGGACTCGGTGTCGTCCGATGCCCTGGGATTTGCCCTGCCCATCCCTTTAACCGTAATGCGCGACGTATCCACGCCGCTTCTGACCAGATAGCTGTATACTCCCCACGCCCGTCTGCTTGAAAGGATGATGTTTCGCTGCGCGGAACCCACTGAATCGGTGTAGCCCTCTATGAGCACTTTGTTTTCGGGATAAGCTTTCAATATTTCAAGAACCTCGTCGAGCGCGCGTTTTGCGTGAGGTCTTATTTCGGCCTTGCCCGATTCAAACAGCACGTGGCTTGCCAGCGTCATTACCAGTCCGCGCGGGCTTTCCGCCACTTCCACCTCGCGGACGACTTCACGCACCACTACCTGAATCTTGGGCACAACGCGGACTTGTATGGCCGACGATGTCCTGTTGCCGCCGCCGTCGACGGCAGTAAGCGCGGCGGTGTATTCTCCGGGAGGAACCGCGGTTTCATAGTGATCGTCGCGCCCGTCCCAAACCCATTGAGCTTTGGCGGAGTCGGTGGAGCGGAAAAGTTTTACCGATTTTCCGCGGAAGTTGGTTATGACCACCTGCCAGAAATCTATCGAGTTCAGGTCGCGCATCGTCGCGTAAAACGTGACTTTTTCGCCGAGGCCGTCGGGAGCCGGCATAAATACGGTGGTTTCGCACGAGAGTTCAGCCTCGGGCGGAATCAGATCCACGGTTACGGTTTTATCGTCGGACACGGCCATTCTGTGTTTGTCCTCGGCGGTGAATATTACGCGGTAAACACCTTCGGCGACCGGCTTGCCGGATTCATCTTTGCCGTCCCATACGATGATTTTAGGCGGAGTTTCTTTGTCGGAATATTGTCTGAGAGTCCCTGTTGCGCCGGCGACTCTGAGATTCCACGAATCAATTCTTTTTAAAGTTGTGACCTCGGGAATAAAGAATACGTTGTCCTTGGCTCCGTCGGAATTCGGAGAGAATATGCGCGGATCGACTTTGAGCGTCGCCGGTATTTTTTTCTTCCTGATTCCCCAGCCGTAAAGACGCCACTGCAAATCTATACGATGCGCGTCTCCGAGAGCCGCAAGCGGTTTATACGCATAGTTGAGCTGAAAATTAGAAAAGCGAATGCTTGCGCCGGCGTGAAAGGCCGACAACGAGTCCCGGACGCTTTGCTGGTACTCGTCCGTATTGTATTCGTAACCGACTCTCAATCCGAGCACCTTTGCCCCTATGTGTTCAAGCGTGGCCGAGTAAACCGGTTTTTTGCCTTCGGTCTGAGAATAACCCGCCGACACTATTATGTCGGAGTAGTGTTCCGGCAGCGCCCATTTGAAGGCAAATCCGCCGCGATATATTTTTGCGGCGGTTTCCGCGCTTCTGCTTCCCGTAACCGCCAGATTGGTTCCCGCCGCGCCCACGGAAAATCCCTCGTCGCGGGTACTTATGATGAAACCCGCGTCGGCGCCCGTAAGATTCTCGACGGAGTTTTCTATGCTGTCTATGGCGTGCCGCAAAGTCACGCCCAACCCGACGGAATCGTTTATGCGAAAGCCGTACCCGAAATTGCCGACACCCGTGTAATATGAAAAATTCTTTCCGGCGACGCCCTCGTAAACGCCGGATATGTCGGGACCCGAAAGATAATCCAGCGCCATGGCGAATGTGCCCGCCTCGGTGGGAAAAGAATATCCGAAGCCCGTCATCTTGTCGTCGGACACAAGAGTGGCTTGCGAAATGTAGACCTCGGGAGAATATAAAAATGCCAGCCCCGCCGGATTGTAATATACCGCGTTAGTGTCGTCGGCTACGCTCACGAAAGATGCGCCGAATACTCCCGCTCGCGCGCCTCGTGGTATAGCGAGCGTTTCAAGGCCTCCGGCGGAGGCCGTCGAGAAACAACAAGCGGCTATGGCGGAGACCGTCGCCGCCGATTTTAGCGCCCCCAAAAAATTTAAGCCCGCGTTTATCTTCATCTGTCAAGTATGGCTATTCTCTTGTTTGACCTGGTTTTGTCGTTGGCATCGTAAAGATTGACTATGTAAATGCCTCTTTTAAGGCGTGCGCCGTTTATGTCGGAGCCATCCCACTCGGTTACGTAATAGGCGTTTTTGAGAACAATGAATTCGGGCCAATCCATAACGAGTTCTCCCGTCATGGAGAATACGCTCAGTTTAAGGTTTCTGTCGCGGTCGAACGACGCGACTATAAGGCGGGATATTTTTCCGGGTTTCAGCGGGTTGTTATAATCGATTTTAAGGTCTATCGTCGGAGCCGATGGCGTCAGCGCCGCCGATATCGTCTGAAAATTTCCCGTGGCCGTTACGGTCGATCCTCCGTCGCCGTAGACCTGCGCGCCCCAGTAGTAGGTTGCGGCGGTGTCGAGCGCCACGCCGCCGTATGTCACTTTTATAAGGTCGTATTCCGCCAGGCGGGTCATATTCGATGTCGATGTGGCGTCTATGACCGCCCATATAAGGTTTGTTGAGCCCCCTTCGAGCGGATAAGTGGAAACTCCTACCATAAAAGATGTCACGACTTCGCTGCCGGCTATTCCCCACGAAAAAATCGGATCGCGCGCTCCGCCGCCGTCGCGCACGACCACGCGGACATTGTCGCAGACGCCGTCGACTTGATTGGTCTCGGCGACTATTTCCAGAGTCGCGGAGACATCGGCGCGCGCGAGCGTCACGGCCAAGAGCGCCGCTAATGTGCGGCATACCGCCGCGGTCGAATTTCTTCGTCGGATAAATGGCATAACTCTATTTTATAAAATACCCTTCCGGCAAAACAAATTATTTACCTGTAAAAAACTCTCACGGTGCGTCATTCCCGTGAAAACGGGAATCCAGTCATTTGACGGAGTAAATAGATTCCCGCTTGCGGGGTAATGACAAAAGAGATCTTTTTTCAGGAGCAACTATTTAGTAAAATCCGTGTGTATGAAAGTATTCTACGAGTTGATTTTAAGGGTTTTTGTTTTTATAGGCGCGGGAGCGATAGTCGCCCGTCTTATATCCCATCCGTTCGTTTCGGCGGGAAAAAAATTATCCGTGTTGCCGGCGTTGTTTGAAAGGATTTTCGTGGCGGCGGTGTATTATTTCGTAGTGCCGCTTTTCATCGTGTTTTCGCTTGTTCAGGTCACTGAGCCGTTTTCCGTAATTTGGCGGATGGTACTTGCGGTTTTCTTTGTCCTGATATGCGGAGCGGCGGCCGCCGGAGTTTTTGCCCGCGCGAGCGGACGAAAATACCGCGACGTGGCCCTGCCGGTGGCCGTTATGAATTCCGCCTATCTTGCGATTCCCGTCAATACAGTTCTTTTCGGGCCGGCGGGAGCTTTTTGGGCGGTCATTTACAACGTATCCGTGACCATAGTTCACTTCACCCTGGGCGCAATGATAGTAAAGGGCGGACGCACCGGAGTGTCGTCGGGGATCATTCCGCTGGATCTTCCCGCGCTGTGGGCTCTTGTGGCCGGTATGCTGATAAGATGGCTTTTCGCCGATTCGGCGCCCGCCGAGTTTATGCGAAAGATTTATCCGGCCCTCGCCGAGGCGGTTCTTCCGATGATGCTTTTTTTTGTCGGGATGAAGACCGCCCGAATGAGTTTTTCCGCCGGACGTCTTGCGATTTGGGGCGTTCCTCTGCGTCTGTTCGGAGGATTTTTGGCGGGAATTCTGGCCGCGCGGATATTCGGTCTGGAGGGTTCGGCGGCGGCTGTCTGCGTGATGAGTTCTTCAATGCCGAGCGCCGTCAATACTTATATTCTTGCCAATAAGTTCGGCGCCGACGACGATTTCGCCGCTTCAATGGTTCTGGCTTCGACCGTCCTGGGAGCTTTTACGATTCCTCTGGTCGCGGCGTTCATATCCCGCTGAGAAATACGGCAAAACAAAACGCCCGACGGCAATCCGCTTTAAGCGAGTTTCCGTCGGACGTTATTTTTTTGTTGCGGTTTGTCGTTTTATCCGTGACGCCTGTGGGCTTCGGCTTCCATATCTATCACCTTGTTGGCTTCGCCGGTGTTCATTACGCAGTTGCCTTCAAACACCGCGCCTTCGCCTATCGTAAGAAGAGCCGTGTGGATGTCGCCGTAAACCTGCGCTTTGGTAAGTATTTCGAGCGACTGTTGCGCGGTCACGTTTCCCGTGACTTTACCGCCCACCACTATGATTTTGGCTATGACATCGCCTGAGACAACGCCGTGGTCGCCTATGACCACGCCTATGGCTTCCGTGACGTTGCCTTCGAGTTTTCCGTCGATGCGCACCGCGCCTTTGGTTTTGAGATTGCCCTGAAAAACGGAATCCTGACCTATTATCGTCTCAAGTTTGCCCATATTGTGAACTTCTTTTTTTGAGAACATGATTGAGGCCTCCCATATGGAAATTTTGACGTACTGTACCGTTTGCCGCTATTTTTTCCGCGCGAAGTAATTGTCGGGGTCAAGAAAGCGCGCGGGGTTTATGGGTTTATCGTGGAATCTTACTTCGTAATGAAGATGATAACCTGTTGAAGTTCCGCTGTCGCCGACAAGCCCTATGGGTTTGCCGCGAACCACATTGTCGCCCGCCTTGCAGAGTATCTTATTAAGATGCGCGTAGTACGTGCGGCAGCCGAAACCGTGGTCGATTATTATGAGTTTGCCGTAGCCCTCGGCCCATCCGGTGTAGAAAACGCTTCCGGCAGCCGTGGCCGCGACGGTGGTGTCGCGTTCGGCCGCTATATCCAGACCCGAATGCAACTCGTAGCCGCCGTGCACGGGATGCACGCGAAATCCGTAGCCGGACGTGAGCCGTCCGTCGACGGGGCGCATATTCGGCGTGGCCGAGTACAATGCCCTCTGATAATCGAGATTCTCCATAACCTCGCCTATGCTTTTAAGCTGGGTTCTGGAGATATTTTTGATCTTTTTCGTCTGTTCAAACAGAATATCCGGCGTCACCGCCCGCTCGCCGGAAAGATAAAGTTCCAGGGATCTAGATTCCTGCGGCGTTGGTCCGCCCGCTCCCGTCTGAACGACTATGGCCTTTTTGGTTTTAAGTTCGAGAATTTCCCTGAGGCGGTTGTCGTTTTCTTTTACCTGGTCAAGGTACTCTCTGGATTCGTTGAGTTGTTTGGAGAGAAGCGACATTCTCATGCGCAGAAGATTGTGTTCCGCTTTGACGCGCCAGTAGTCGACGTGTTTGCTTGAAAGATAGCCCGCCCAGACGGTGACGCCCGTCCAGAGCGCGAACAAAAATAACAGGAAAGAAACAGTGAAACTCAACCGCAGCGGTTTAAGCCGCGAGTGCGGTATAAACATTATAGTGAAGTGCCGCTGGAGTTCTTTTTTAACCCAGGCGGACAGGGGGTTGGACATAGACCCTATATATACCAAAAAAGTGCGGATAAGTCAAGGATTTTTTCCCTATTTTTGTCGTGGTTTTCTCGATTTTGCGAGCATTCTGCGCGGATAAGTAGGGACAGGTCGCGACCTGTCCCTACTGCAAAACATTTATATCGTCGATATAAAACCTGGCTCCCGCGTTCGTCGAGAAACCTTCGGCGCGAAGAATCAGTATGCCGTCGGCCGAAGGGGTTCCAGATAGCTGTCGCTGCTCCCATGAGTTCTCGGCGCCAGCCGTCGCCGATATGCTCTCGTTTATGCCGAGGCCGGATAATGTCAGTTTCGGTTTATCGAACGTTCCGCCGGAGTATTGGGTATTGTAACGAATGTATGACGTTATTGTAACGAGTTGTCCGCCTTTTACAGGGACTTCCCAAGTCCAATCATCGCCGCCGTAAAAGCCGTATGCAGATGTTCCGGTTCTGACGATAGATTTTTCTTTCCAGGGTTTGGCGAGTTTGTAAGTCAGTGTTATATCTTCAAGGCGTGGTGTGCTTGTGGTAACACTCGTTGTGAATGTCGAGGCATACTGAATATACCGTCCGACTATGCCGGGGTTTGAGCCGTTTGTTATTTGAGACCACGGCGGGGAAGCAGCATCGGCGGCAAAACTATTTTTTGATGCGCGGATTGAGACGGCAAGTTGGGTGCTTGTCGGTTGTGTCGCGGGGTTCCACGAGACGCTTGATACTACAATTTTTGAGGCGGTGTCGGTGACTGCGGAGCGATATGTTCCCGTCGAGAAAAACGCGCCTTCTTCGTTTCCCACTGAACTTATAGTCGGCTCCGTAGCCGCGTAGCGTGATTTAATTTCACTTTCACTTAATGCACGGTTGTAAATCCTGATTTCGTCGATGCTACCGGGTAAGTAATATATGCTATCGCCTCTTTGCCCAGCGTAAAACGAAGTTCCAGTCGCAGTGGCGGCCGTTTTTGACGCAGTAGCGCCATTTATGCCATCAACATAAGTTCTTACCGTCGAACCGTCAAAAGTAAAAACAATATGACGCCAAATGCTATTGTTAATGCTAAACCCGCTATCTAAATCATTACTATAAAAGCCCATCATCATTTTACCTCCTGCCATATAGATAAAAGAACCTGTATTCACTGTCAATGTGCCATAAGTTATAACGTGGAGCGTATCGGCAGATGCAGTTCTAACCCAGCATTCCATCGTTCTACTGGCATTTCCAGTAGAAAAACCGGCAGTTGGAGATATGACATAATTATTTGAGCCGTTAAAACTTAACGCTATTCCGTATTTTCCCGCAACCCAAGTCGGACTGTTTGTCAAAGTCCCATTATTATTATTTCCCGAAGCGTCTTTAGCAGTCGTTCCCGAACCCTCGCCGAACGCCCAGTAACCCACAAGACCGGAGCCCCAAACTGCGGTTACGCTACTTCCCACGACAGCGGATGGATTCCCATAATACATATAAATCGTGTTATTGCCGGCAAGAAGCGTGGATATTTTGACGCGGAAACCGTTCGGGGTGTTTGTATCAGAATCTATCCAATACGGAATTGTCGTCGTGGCGGTAGACGGCGTAAACCTAAAATCCGCCATTGTTGTTTGCGCGGATGAGCGTATCAGCGTCCACGCGGAACCAAACGCGCTTGTCGGAATCCAGACCCGATAATCGGAGAGGCCATATCCGAGAGAGTTGTTTATCGTGATTCTTCTTCTAAACTTCCAGCCCGCAAGCCACGGCACACCCGCAGTGGGAGTACTTGCGCCTCCGGCGGAACCTTCCCAATCAAGTTGGAGTTGGGTTTCGGGATACCATGTGGCGTTGACTAAGATTCCGCTTTGCCAGTCGGTTTTGGTGGTGTGGGAGAGTTGTGTTGCGGCTGAAAGACGGGAAGCGGGAAGGGTGAAGAGTAAAGAGAAAAAGACAAGGGCGGCGGCGAGGCGGCGGGCGAAACCACTATTGTCATTGCGAGCAACACGGGGATCCG
>PHAN01000013.1 GCA_002841695.1 Elusimicrobia bacterium HGW-Elusimicrobia-1
CTTACGCGCAGAACTCCGCCGCGCTTGGAACGCGCGCGTTCGACGCTTTCGTCTCGACAAGAGCGGAGAATCAGACGGTGGGAGGAGTGAAAACTTTCACCGCACCGTCGGTTTTTCAGTCGTCGGTGTCATTTTCGAGCGCGACGTTTTCGGGGAATGTGGGTATCGGGGTCGCGTCGCCGCAAGGTAACCTGCATATTATCGGCAGCGCCGTTGACAAACCTTATATATTTGTCGCAAGCCACACAATCGGCGGATTCACACTAATGGTTTCAACCGACGGATATGTTGTTGTGGGAAGTGATGTTAAGTTAAGCGGCAATAAATTCCAAGTGAACGGTTCTGCCGGCAAGACGGCAGGAGGCACCTCCTGGGCGGATTTATCCGACGCAAGATTAAAAAATATCAAAGGAAACGTCGAAAATATTCTCGACAAAATAAATTCCCTGCGTCCCGTTAAATACGAATGGAATGACTTGCGTAAAAAGAAATTCGGCGACGACCCCGGCGTTAAATACGGCTTCGTCGCTCAGGAAATGAAAGAGATTTTTCCTGAATTTATCGGACAGGACACAAACGGATATTACACCTATAATCCCAGCGGCTACGAAGCGGTGCTTACGGCGGCGATCCGCGAGTTGTCCGCTCTCGTTCAAAAACAGCAAAAAGAAATAGATGAACTAAAAAAAGGACGGCGCAAATAAAGCTCTGAAGGTGACTGTAAATAATATGTTTACATCCGCGACTCGATTAATCACGTTTCTTTACCACGAAGTAACCGACGACCCCGCTCTAAGCGGCTTCCAAAGACCCTCCGCCCTGCCGTATAAACATACGTCAATGGAATTTATGAACCATCTTGACGCCATAGCCGCCGCCGGTCGCGCGCCGGCGCTCGTATCCACGGAATTCAAGCGCGCCGATTTGGACATAGCGTTGACCTTTGATGATGGAGGAAAATCGGCCATGTTTATCGCCGATACACTTGATAAACGCGAATGGAAGGGCCACTTTTTTATAACCACGGGGATGATTGGCTCGCGCCATTTCGTGTCACGCGCCGATATAAAAGAACTGAACCGGCGCGGTCACGTAATCGGGTCGCATTCGCATACTCATCCGGATATTTTCAAAGATTTACCACCCGAAAGTATGCTCGCCGAATGGCGGAAAAGCAGGGCGATCCTGGAAGATATAATCGGAGAGAGAATAATATGCGCCTCGATTCCAGGGGGAGATTTGAACAATTCGGCCGAAAAGGTCGTCGCATCGGAAGGTTTTTTGTATCTGTTTACTTCCGAGCCGACTATGTATTCTTGGCGAATAGGCAATTTAACGTGTATAGGCAGGGTGTGTCCGAAAGCGGGAACTCCGGCAAAAAAAGTTAAACGCCTGGCGCAAGGATACGGTTTCGCTTCGGAAATGGCCGTCCGGCGATTGAAAAAAGTAACAAAGACATTGCTTTATCCCGCGTATAAATATATTACGGAGAAACACGCCGTTCCCATAGAGTCCGCCGGCGCGGCGGGCGCCAAACACAAAGCAAAACGTTTGAACGGCCTGCGAGTGGTATTGCTGGTAGGTCCGCGGGTGTGGCATAAGGCGACGTGCGCCACATTGATTGCGAGCGGAGCAAATGTGGTCGGCATTTGCACGGCGGATAAACTAACGATGGGCGTGCCACTGACGCATACCATACGCAACGTGCGCCGTCGGGGACTGCTGAAAACCCTCAATCAAATACTCGGACGCTTGTATTATCTCGCTCTGAATGCAGGAAAAGATCGCGTGGCGCTCCGAAACATTTTCAACGAGAGTCAAGCGGAAAAAATCATCGCCGAATGTGGATGCCCGATACACCTCACGACCGACTATTCCTCCGCCGCCACTATTAAATGGCTGAGAGAACTCAATCCCGACGTTTTTGTCGCACACACCGGATACTGGGTCGGTAAACAAGTCCGCGAAATTCCTTCCACCAAACTGACAATAGGCGGCCATCCCGGCATCACACCTCAATATCGCGGCAGCCATTCCACTTTTTGGGCTCTTTATAAAGGACTAAGCAACCACGTCGGCTATTCGGTTTTTTACTTGGATGCGGGAGTGGATACAGGCGATTTGATATTTCAGGAAACCATACCGATAGAAAAAAAAGACAGTTTTTTTACGCTCGGATGGAAAGGGATGAAGCGCATAGCTCAGGCACAGGCGGAAATCATCAAGAGAA
Source organism: Elusimicrobia bacterium HGW-Elusimicrobia-1 (assembly GCA_002841695.1). Lineage (NCBI taxonomy): Bacteria > Pseudomonadati > Elusimicrobiota > Elusimicrobia bacterium HGW-Elusimicrobia-1. The sequence goes on from PHAN01000013.1 coordinate 2,231, forward strand.
TGGACGAGGGCGACATAGTTGCAGGTCGTCCGCATAAGGAAATACCGGCGGGTTCCGAATACGATGTTCCGGGACTCACCGACTATCTGAGTTACGGCCTCTCTCCGAAAATACCTGTCAATAAGCGCGAATAGTCGGAGCGGCGGAACTTTCCAGACTGGCTGGATAGAAGGTACCGGCGGCAACGAAACCCGCCCCGTAAACGCATATGTCAATTACATAATCAAACACTGATGAAAAACAACGACATACAAACTTCCACTCGCGAGTGGTACAAAAACTACTACGCTAAAAAAGGCCCGGACAGAAACAATCCGCTCAAAGACAAAAGCGGGATTTTTCAGTTGCTGGCGCAGGAGAGAGCATTTATTCGCGCCATGGCTTCGACGGAAATAAATCCGGCCGAGTCGACACTTTTAGACGTGGGTTGCGGAACCGGCTCAAGCATAATCAATTTCGTAAAACTCGGTTTTCTTCCGGAGAATATCGCGGGCATAGACATACTCGACGAGAGAATAGAAGGATGCCTCCGTGTATTTCCGTGCGCGAAATTCATCCGGGCGGACGCCTCAAAAATCCCGTTCGACGCAAACACGTTCGACGTAGTATCCGAATCCACGATGTTTATTTAATTAACCGACGAAAATCTTGCCGCCGCCATCGCTTCGGAAATGATAAGAACCCTTAAGACCGGCGGCTGTCTGATACTTATAGATTGGGTAGTCGGCAAACCTTTTAACAAAGAATACAGGGCTTTCACGAAACGCCGCCTGAAAAAACTTTTCGGCGTAGGCGAAAAAACCGTTTTGACGGGAATTTTTAACGGGCCGCTTGTGCCGCCCATAGGCAGGTTTTTGTCGGCGCGGCTTCCGTGGCTTTATTTCGCGGTTCAGACATTTTGTCCTTTTATGGTGGGACAAAAGGTGTTTGTGCTAAAGAAACTCTCAAAATTGAGGAGCGCACCGCAATGAAAATCGACAATTTTGTCAACTTCGGCGTCCAAAAATCGTGGGCCGCGTTATTTTTTGCGGCCGCGGCGATTTTTAGCGTCACGGCAACGTCCGTACGCGCCGCGCCGATGGCCGGCGGTGACTTTTCCGTCGACGTTTCGCAGACCGACAGCGCGGCGGCGTCAAGACATCTGAGAGATTCCGTCATACGCGGATATGGCGCGATGCATTCGGCAGGCGCGACTCACGTCTCCGAAATAACAGGCGGCGGCTACGAACTTCAGGCGGGATTCGAACATTATGACTTCGGGCCGGAATACTTCCGTTCCGTCGCTATCAAGCGAGGCGGGGATTTCGCCTTCGGATTTAACGAGGATGCCGTATGGAATTGGGAAGTCCCCGCGGTCACGGGACGGGCCGCCACGGTCGATGTCTACATCCGCCTTGGCGACGAATACGGCTCTGCGGCGCAAAAGCCGTCAGTCACGCTCAAAGGTCCCGGCGTAAACGCCTCCGCGACCGCGACGGCTGCGGCTTTTACGCAGTGGGAAAAACTTACCGTCGGCGGAACTCCCTCGGCGGATTCTTCGCTCATACTTGCGACAGAGGGTTTTTCAAGAAACGAAGGCGCCCGATTTTACACTGACGACATCGCCGTCGCGCAGGACTGAGCGCGCCGTGAGGCCGCCGGCGGAAAACCTTCGGGACTTCCGGCGGATGGTCGACGGAGTTTACCGCGCGTTCCGCGCAAGGCCGTTATTTTGGGCGGCCGTCGTTCAGATAACTTTCATTCTTCTTCGGGGCGCCGAACGGATAGTGCCGCTCCCGCCTGAAAACCCGCCTCAACAAGAACTCTCCGTCGCAGGGAAAACCGAAAATAATAAGGACAATAACCAAGCTATCCGCGAAATCACCGGCGCAATAGCCGACTGGCCGCAAAAAAGGCCCAGAGGAATTAAAAGGTTTACCGTCGTGACCGCCGACGGCGAAAAAATCGCCGCGTTCATCGAATCCGCCGACGGCAAACGCGCCGAAACCGCGTCCGGAATACCGCTTGCGAAAGGCGCGCGCGTAAAGTTGCGCGGATATTTCCGCCAACCGCGGAGCGCCCGCAACCCCGGAGAGTTCGACTATCGCGCATATCTTCTTACGCGCGGAATTCGCCGGACTTTCCGCGCCGCCCGCGGGCGCGACGACCCGTCGGCTCAGGATGCGGAGCCCCCCGTAAAAATAACTTCGCCCGCGGGCGCAATCAATTCCCTTGCCGACGCCGTGCGCGGCGCGACTTTGCGCGCCGTCGCCGAACACGTCCCCGACGAAGATTCGGCCGCGCTGCTTTCAAGAATGCTCATAGGCGAATCCTCCGACGGCACCGACGGAGACGAAGACCTGGAACGCTTCGCGTCATTAAGGGAAAACTTCGCCCTGGCCGGCGTCGCGCATGTTCTTGTAATATCGGGACTGCACGTCGGTTACGTGGCGGCGATATTCTGGTTTATTTTCCGGCTGAGCGGCCTGTCGAAAACAAACGCCGGAGCGCTGGCGCTGCCATTTATATGGATTTACGCTCTGGCGGCCGGCGGCACCACCCCCGTCATAAGAGCCGCAGTAATGGCCACATCGCTTATGCTTTCGGCCGGCATCGGGCGCGGATACGACTCGTATCAGGCGCTGGGTTTGGCGTCTATCGTCACGCTGAGCGCAAATCCCGCGGACTTGTTCTCGGCCGGATTTCAACTCTCCTACGCGGCGACTTTCGGAATAATTCACTTCTCAAAATACACACCATCCTTCGTTAAAATCTCCAACCGCGCGGCCGCGTGGGTCGCGGGCATTATCTGGATGTCGTTCTCCGCCCAACTTTTCACCACGCCCCTTGTTTCGTCGTATTTCGGCCGATTCTCGACGGTGGCATTTATATCGAATCTCGCGGTCATTCCGGCTGCAGGCATTGCCCTGGGCGCGGGAATAGCCGCGGTAATTTTTGATTTTATATTCCGTCCGGCGGCGGCATTCTGCGGTCTCATCGCGTCTGTCGCCCTGACTTCGGCATCGGCGGCGGTCAATTTTCTCTCGCACATCCCCAATGCCTCCATACCCGTCGCCTCTCCCGGAATGGTATCGAGCATCGCGTGGTATTCGGGTTCGGTTTTTGTTCCGGTATTTCTGAAGATGAAGAAACTCTCAGCCGCCGCGGCGATTGGGATTCTTGCCGTCGCGCTTGCGGCAACCCCGTCGGATTTTTGGAATACGCGCGGCGGAGCAAGAGTGACTTTTTTGAGTTCCGAGGGGGAATGCGCGCTGATAGAGACACGGGACGCAAGAAATATTCTTATCGACGCGGGCGGCTTCTGGGATCCCTCGCGCTCCGCGGCAAAAGATTCCTACATCCCTTTTCTTCGCAAAAAAAATATCCGCGAACTCGACGCGGTTTTTCTGACATCTCCTGAATTTTCAAGATACGGCTCGCTTGAAGAAATAATACGCGCGGTGCGCGTAAAACGCGTTTACGTCAATCCCGGAATTTCTCTGTGGCCGGAATACTTTTCTTTAATGGAAATGCTGGAAGAAAAAAAGATACCGGTGTCCGAGATATGGGCTCCCTGGCGCATGTCGGCGGGCGACGCCTCGATAATCGCGCTGAATCCCGCAATCAGACGCTCCGATACGTCCCGCAACGCGCTGGCGCTTTTGTTTGTATCGGGAAGAATGAAGATATACTTCACGTCGGGCGCCGACGAGGTTTTCGAGCGGCGGATGTCCGAACGAATCAATCCGGGCGGCGGGCTTATAATAAAAATTCCAAGAAGCGCCCGACGGGGGGTGGATTCGCTGTTTGAAATGCTTCGTCCCGATTATGCTATAATCAACGCGAAATCGCCGGCGGCGCAATTACAACGCGGCGGTATGATTTTTTTGGACGATACCGGCGCCGCTGAAGCCGGAATCGCCTGTGACGGCGGGATGATACTGAAATTATCGTCGCCGCCAAGGGCGGGAAAAATCGGGAATATCAATGATGAAGAAAAAAATAAAAAAAATAGCCGTATACCACAGCATATCGCATCCGAAGGCGTTATCGACGGTAAAACGCCTTAAAAAATGGTGCTTCGCCAGAAGAATAGCTTGCTTTACCGTAGAAACCGGCTCCCCCGTCAAGCCCTCCGACCTGATAGTATCCATGGGCGGCGACGGCACACTGCTGTCTGTGGCGCGCGCCGCCGCTTCGTCGGGTACGCCCGTGCTGGGCGTCAATATGGGCCGCATGGGTTTTCTGGCCGACACACCTCCCGAAGAACTCACCAAATTGCTCGATGATTTCAGCCGTCGCGGCTTCGACGTGGAAAAACGCACCATGCTCGATATTATGCTGCCGTCCGGCCGGGTGGAACTCGCGCTCAACGAATGCGTCGTCAAACGCGTCGAAACCGGCAAACCCGCGGCGCTCTCAGTTTGGGTAAACGGCGAATTTCTGGCCGACTACGTCGGCGACGGCATCATCATAGCCACACCGACCGGCTCCACGGCGTATTCGCTTTCGGCCGGCGGCCCCATAATTCATCCGCATCTTGAAGCAATTATAATCACGCCGGTCTCCCCGCACACGCTCACACAGCGGCCTCTTATTATATCCACGGAACATTCCGTCGAGATCAGACGCCCGCCGAAAAGCGGAATGCTTTCGGTCTTTGCCGACGGACGTCTCGTGGCCGAGGGACTCGCCGGAGGATTTGAAATACGCCCGTCGCGGAAAAAATTTATTCTGGCGGTAAACCCGTCGAAAAAATTCTTCGGCACTCTCCGCGAAAAATTAAACTGGGGAAAACGCTGATTGCGGATTGTTGAGCCCGCGGTAAATGCGCCGCGCCGAGCGTCCGCGAAGGCGCCGTCGGAGGACACATTGAATATCGATAAAAAAATAACTGCCGTTTTAGCCGGCCTTTACGCGGCGTCGCTGATCGCCGCGCTGGTCATTCTGGTAAGAACTCCCGCGCCCGCTCCGGCCTCCGAGACCGCCTTACAGGCGTTTGCAGGCCTGCCGAAATTCCGCGAAACTCTCGATGCCGTCTACATCATCGACATTTACGGCCCCATAAGATCCGCGCGAGGGGGTTCCAGACGCGCGGCAACTCCGGAGCGCATAGTAAAACGCCTGCGGGACGCCTCGGGCAGAGGCGACGTAAAAGCCATAGTGCTGAGAATCGATTCGCCCGGAGGAACCGTCGCCGCCACGCAGGAAATCTTCGACGAGGTAATGAACGCCCGCAAAGCCGGCAAAATCGTGGTCGCATCCATGGGCGACATAGCGGCGTCGGGCGGATACTACATAGCCGCCGGAGCCGACAAAATCATGGCCAATCCGGGCACACTGACCGGTTCGGTGGGCGTAATATTCGAGCTTATGCAGGCGCAGGAACTTTTCAAAAAAATCGGAGTGAAAATAGAAACCGTAAAATCGGGCAAGTACAAGGACACCGGCTCTCTTACGAGGGAGATTACTCCGGAGGAACGCGCGCTGCTGCAGGGAATCATAAACGACGCCTACGACCAGTTCGTCTCGGCGATAGTCCGCGGACGCGGTATGCCGCGCGAAAAAGTCCTTGAGTTCGCCGACGGCAGGATATTCACCGGAGCCCAGGCCAAAAATGCCGGAATAATCGACGCACTTGGCAACCGCAACGACGCCGTGGATATGGCCGCAAAATTATCGCAAATAGAAGGCAAGCCGCGCATAATCACCGAGCGCGAGCCGTGGGAAGAGTTTTTGCAGTATCTTGAGATGAGCCAGTTTTCGCGGCTTGACCTTCCGGCGTCAGCGCAGGCGGCCGCAGCGCGTCTGAGTATGGGCGTAAGATTTGAATATATGATGGAGTGAGCCGTTCTATGACTGAAAACGAAAATATTCTCGACAGAATATACGGCGTCGTCTTTCAAAAAAGTGAGACAACCCTCGGCATATCGTGCGCGGTGGCCGCGGCGGCGGTTTTCAGCTGGCGGCTCGGCCTTGCGATGGCATCATCGTCGCGGGCGTCGCTTTTCATCGCGGATTTTGTTTGTGCTATGATTATTTACGCCGGTTTTCTGGTGTTCTGGACGCCGGTTATACATCTTCTGGGCGAGAAAACCACGTCCGGAGCCCGGCTATTGCTCAGAGAAACCAACATAGCGGCCGCCGCTCTGGCGTTATACCTTCCCGTCGGACTGATAACCCGCGCCGTTTCCGCGCCGGCCGCCGCCTCAATCGCCGATATTCTGCTGCGCCTGTTTTTTATCTGGCGTCTGTCCACCGCGGTAATGAAAATTTATTCCACGGAACGCCTCAAATCTCTGGCTCTGGTCGCCTCGCCCGGAATGGTTTTGGTGTTCTGGACACTCGCGGCGACAATTTCGGCAATCATAAAATTATGGCAGATGTTCCGATGATAGAGACCTGCCGCTTCTGCGGACATTCCTGCGGCGCCGACCGGTCGTCTCACACAAAGGGAACATTCTGCGGAGCGGGCCCGGATATCGAAGTGTCCTGCGTAAATCTGCATTTCGGGGAAGAGCCGCCCATCTCGGGCACTCGCGGGTCGGGAACGATATTTTTTGCGCATTGCTCGCTTTCCTGCGTGTTCTGCCAGAATTATCCGATAAGCGCTTTCGGCAACGGCAGGATTTTTTCCGTCGAGCGTCTGGCCGCCGAAATGACGGGGCTTGCCGCTCTCGGCGCGCACAACATAAATCTTGTGTCGCCCACTCATTATGCCGCGCCGGTCGCCAAAGCCATAATTCTGGCGCGGAAAAACGGCCTTGCAATTCCCGTGGTGTACAATACCGGAGGATACGACGGTCCCGATGCTTTGCGAATGTTCGACGGCCTCGTCGACGTCTATATGCCCGACGCAAAATATGCGTCCGGCGAAACGGCGCTTAAGTATTCCGGCGCGGCGGACTATCCGGACGTAAACCGCGCCGCAATCAAAGAAATGTTCAGACAAACCGGCCATCTGAAACTCTCGGCCGACGGCATCGCCGTGAAGGGCGTTTTAATAAGGCATCTGGTGCTGCCCGGGCATACGCGGGACAGCAAGCGGGTGCTCGACAACATAGCCGAAGATCACTCGACGGAAACTCAAATAAGCATAATGTCGCAGTACCATCCCGCTCACAAGGCGTCCGATTATCCGGAGCTCTCAACAAAACTCTCGCGGCGGGAATATGCCGATGTCGTGGATCACGCCGACAAACTGGGATTCGCCAATGCGTACATTCAGTATCTTCAATAAAATAAATATCCCGTCGGCCGCACTCTTTGCGGTCGCGCTGGCCTGCGCCGCGCCGGTCGCGTCGTTCGGCGCCGGCCCCGCGGCGGCGGAATCTGAAACCTCCGCAAAAGTGAGACCGGTCTTAAACGACAAATACCTGCAGGAAATTCTTGACCTCATCAATTCGTCGAAAAAAACCGTGCTCATTTGTCATTTTTCGTGGAATCCCGACACCACCACCCGCCTCATTAAAAACGCCGTTTACAATGCCGTCGAGCGGGGAGTCAAAGTCAGGGTGCTTCTTGAGGGCTCTCTGCAGCAAAACGAATATGCCGTAAAAGAATTCACTCAACTCGGCGTGGGCGTGAAAGTATCCAAGCGCGAATGGTTTCTGCACTGCAAGCTTGTCGTCGTGGATTCCCAAAAAACTTTGCTGGGCTCGACAAATCTGAGTTACAAATCAATAAATGAAAATAACGAGGCCAACGTCCTGGTGGACTCGCCCGAAATCGCCAAACTCTACGAAAAATTCTTCGAGGCCATCTGGCGCGATACCACCAAAGAAATAAAACTCTCTCCGGTGGAAACCCCATATGCGATAGCCGCCCCGAACAGAACATATCATCCTCTGATGCGGGAATACGTCGAATGGGCGCAGAAAGACATCTCCATAGTCGTATACGGAATGAGGGTCTACACGGGCGGGCAGAATGAAGTGATGGATTTTGTCGACGAACTTGAAGCCGCCGCCAAGCGCGGCGTGAATGTGCGCGTACTCATAGAAAAAAGCGGCTACGACGAGCGTCTCAACGAAGGAAACAAGGACGCCGTGGAATATCTGGTCGCGCGCGGCATAGACGCCAGGTTCGAGTCGCCGGGAAAAATTACTCACGCCAAACTGATTATAGTCGACAACGAAGCGGCGGGCGTGGGTTCCGCGAACTTCGCCCTGAGCGGTTTCAGATTTTATCAGGAAGCCAACGTCGTAGTAAAAGACCGCGAGGCCATACGCCAACTGCGGGAATATTTCGACAAACTCTGGAAGAATACCCGTCCGCAGGCGGCGCCCGCCAAATCAAGCGCGCCCGCCAAACGAAAGAAGTAGGACAGTATCCGTGAAACGAAGAATAATAGCTCTTGTTCTGACGGTTTTTCTTGGCGCCGGAGCCGGGCACATATATCTCAGAGAATTCTTAAAAGGCGCGTTGCTCGTGGGGGCGAATTTCGCGCTGGCGATATCCCTCGTTCTGCGCGCCTCCGGCGACACGTCCTTCGACGGGATGAGTCCCATGGAAGCCGTAAGGGAATTTATGATGACTTACTCTAACAAAATGGTATGGCACGACGCGGCCATAGCAGCCATACTCGCCTATGCCATAGTCGATGTCTGGCGCATGAGCGCTTATGAAACAAAAGAAAGCAATTCAAAACAGTAAAAAATCGGCCGCCGGGCGCCAACGCGCCCTCCGTCGGGCGCGAACCGCCCTTGCGGCCATTATCGGAGCGGCGATGAGCGCAAATATTTTGTCGGCAAGTCCCGGGTTTCTGTCTAAAACTCAAAATTTCACTCTTCCCAACGGGTTTAACGCGCTGCTGTGTCCCGAGTCCGGCAGCGGAGTGACAAGCGTGCAGGTGTGGGTGGCGGCGGGCTCCGTTTACGAGAATGAAAAAACCGCGGGGCTTTCGCATTTTCTGGAGCATCTGATATTCAAAGGCACAAAGAAATTTCCCGGAGACGAGATATCCCGTCTCGTCGAAACGTCCGGCGGGGCGATAAACGCCGGGACATCCAAAGAATACACGGTATATTACATCGACACACCGTCGGAAGCCGCCGCCAAGGCCGTAGAAATTCTGGCCGACGCGGTAAGCAACGCGGCGTTCCCGCCCGACGAGATAGAAAAAGAGCGTCCCGTCGTCATCGAGGAAATAAAGCGCCACGACGACAGTCCCACATCCGTACTTTACGAATTGCTTTCCGAAACGCTGTATTCCGCCTCGCCCTATCGCGGCCGCATAATCGGCGACGAAAAAGTCATAGCCGGCGTGTCCCGCGGCGAGATAATCGCCTACTACAAAAAATACTATACTCCGTCGAATATGACTGTTTCTATCGCCGGAGATTTTGACGCCGCGGCTATGCGGGCCGCCGTAGAGAAATACTTCGGCGCGCAGGCCTCAGAGGTTAAACCGCCGGCAGTCAATCTTAAAGAAACCGTCAAGCCGGAAGTAAAACTCCGCAAGGTCTCGAAAAGCGTGGCGCACACTTACGCCGCGTCCGGATATCTTGCGCCCGATACGTCGAGCGACAGGCAGTTTGCGGCCGATGTGGCCGCGCATATACTCGGCGGCGGACAGAGTTCGCGTCTCTACAGAAAACTCCGCGAACAGATGCGCCTGGTCTATGCCGTCGGCGCCGACTTCTACGCCCAGAAAGGCGACGGCATTTTCGAGGTGTCTGCGATATTCGACAAGGAAAACTTCGATGCCGTGCGCGAGGCCGCGGCCTCCGAGATATCGCGCCTTCGCGCCGAAGGGCCGTCGGATGAGGAACTCAAACGCGCGCGCGCCGTCATAAAAAACGGATGGCTGTTCGGCGCCGAAAAGGCCCACGACAGAGCGTCTATGCTCGGATACTGGAGTATAGCGGACAATGTCGCCATACTCGAGAGATATCTGGCCGGAATAGACGCCGTAACGGCGGACGATGTCAGGAATTTTATGAACGAATACCTTGCCGACGGCGCGGAAGTTTGGTCGGCCGTCGAGCCGGAACCCAAAAAATGACCGGACGCGAAACAAAATCCGCAAAATTAAAAATATCTACGGTCGCAATCGCGGCGTTTGCGTCCGTTGTTATACACACCACGGCATCCCACGGAGGCGAAGTGAACACCTTTCAACTTAAGAACGGACTCAAAGTAATCCACCGCCAAATTCCAAGACACCCCGTGGTCGCCATTTCGGTTTTCGCCCGAAGCGGCGCGCTCTATGAGCCGAAAGGCAAGAGTGGAATAACGTATCTTACGCAATCTCTCGTCACAAAAGGCACAAAAAACAGGACCGCCGCGCAAATCGCCGACGATTGCGAAAAAATAGGGATAAGCATATCGGCCTCCGCCGACAAGGACTATGCCATGGTCGACTCGGCGTCGTCCTCGGAGCAGGCCGCCGAAACCGCCGCGCTTATGGCCGATGTCATAATAAATCCGATTTTTCCGAAAGAAGAGTTCGATAAAGAAAAAACCGCCGCCATCGCGGCCGCGCGATCGCGCAAAGACCGTATTTTTACCGTAGCCGACGATCTCTCGGACGAAATATTCTACGGAGACGCCCACCCGTACTCGGCGCCGGAAACCGGCACGGAAAAATCCATCGTCAAAATATCGCGCGGCGACGTGATAAAGTGGCACGCGCGCACTTATACCTCGGACAATATGGTAATAACCGTGGCGGGCGATATATCGGCCGACGACGCCCGTGCCGCGATGGAGCGCAGTTTCGGCGGAGCGCCGTCGGGAAGGGTTATGAAGCCCTCGAAATCCGCGGCGGCCAAAAAGAAGTCCGCGTTATCGGAAAAACACGACTTCCGTCAGGCATTCCTTATGCTGTCCTATCCGGCCCCGCGCGTGGGAGAGGCGGGCTACGCCGAGCTCAAGCTTATCGCGGGCGCCCTGGGATCGCGCATGAGCGGACGACTTTTCAGGGAACTGCGCGAAAAATTATCTCTGGCCTATGAAGTCAACGCGCTTTATCCGACCCGCGCTTCCGACGCTAAGTTCACGTTCTACATAGGCCTTGATGCGGCCAACGTTGAAACCGCCCGACGGCAACTGCGCCGTATAATCTCCGAAGTCAAAGAAAACGGTTTGTTCGACGATGAAATCGCCGAAACGAAGCGTTATCTGGCGGGCATCCGGAAACTGCAGAGACAAACTGCCGCGCGCAGGGCTTTCTACGACGGATTCTGGACAATAATGGGCAAGGACCCTTCTTACGATGAAAAACTTTCGTCCGACATAGACGCATTGGGCAAAGATTCCATACAAGCCGCCGCGCGCAAGTATTTTGACGAAGCCGACGAAGTCGAGATAATCATAACTCCCGTCGAAAAATCCCGCACACAATGACCAACGCGATAGCAAGAATTCTTCGTTACAAAGAACAAATCGGGCTGAAATTCCGCATAGTGCTTTTCGCCACGCTCGCGCTGTGGACGGTATTTCTTGCGGGCATAGGGTCGTGGGCTTTGTTCACCAACGGTCTGGTAAAAAAACAACTCGGCAACAAGGCGCTTGCCGTCGTCAACACGGCGTCCATCCATATAGAGCGGCTCGGACATCACAAAATAAAAAATCCTTCCGACACCGCTCTGCCCGAATACAAAAATATAATCGAAATTCTGCATCGGTTGGGAGCGCGCACGCCGTTCGTGCGGTATATCTATACCGCGCGCATAGCAAAAGACAACAGAATGTATTTTATCGTCGACCCCGAAGAAAACAGAGATATCGACGGCGACGGAAAAATATCTCCGGAAGAAATGAGACAGCCCATAGGATCTCTTTACGACGAGCCGCCGGAAAAATACGCGGAGTGCATGTCGGCCATGGGCGGCCATGCGGCCGTAAATTTAAATTTTGTGCGGGATAAATGGGGCGAGTGGATCTCGGCCGCCGCGCCTCTGCACGGCCCCGACGGAAAAGTCGAGGCCATCCTGGCCGCCGATGTCGCCGTGGGCGAGTTTACCGCCCAGCGGAAACAAGCCACCAGATTAATATTGAGCGCATCCTTCGCCGCGGCGGGAGTAGGGGGATTTCTTTTCGCTCTGGCTTTGGCCGTTTTCGTGACACGTCCTCTAAAAGAAATGGAACTTACCGCGCGGCGCATCGCGGAGGGCAATTACTCCCGCGAAATCAAAATGACCGGCCCCGCCGAACTCGGCATACTCGTAAAAAGTTTCAACAATATGCGCAACAAGGTTTTTACCGACCGCGAGCGAATAGCCAGAGACCTTCACGACGGTCTTATCCAGATAATAAGAGCCGCGATATTCCAGGCGGAGTATATAGCCAAAAAACCCGATTCCTGCCACGAGGAACTGCCTAAACTCAAGAAATATCTGGACACTGCCATCGAAGAAATTCGCAAAATCATACTGGAACTCACACCGGCCAAACTCATAGAAAAAGGTCTGATACCGGCTATGCGGCATTACGCTCAAAAAGTCAAAGAGGGTGGCGGAATGGATTATGCATTTGAAACCAATCTGCCGGACGATTTCTCGTCCCCCGTCGAAGAAGAACTCATAAAAATATATCTTGAAGCGCTCAATAACATAAAATTCAACAGCGCGGCGTCAAAATTTAAAGTGGATTTCAACCGCGCGCGATCAGGGCTGACGCTTAATATTTCCGACAACGGCAAGGGCTTCGATGTGGACACCGCTTTGAAGCGCCTTGATAAATATGGTATAAAAAATATGACCAGCCGCGCAGAAGCCAACAACTGGAAACTTATCATAACAAGCGCCGAGGGGGAAGGAACGTCGATTTTTCTTGAAATACCGGCGAACTGAATAAATGAAACCCGCTATTATAAAAATACTCATAGTCGAAGACCACGAACTCGTAAGAGAGGGATTAAGAAAAATACTTTCGCTCGAAAAAGATTTCAAGGTCGTCGGAGAAACCGGCACGGGGGCCGAAGCGATATGCCTGGCCCGCCGGCTTATGCCCGACGTCATTCTTCTTGACATTAACCTGCCCGACATGACGGGACACAAAGTGTGCGCGGCTGTCAAATCCGACGACGCGCTCGGCGGAACGAACATCATAATGCTCTCCATGCTCGACGACGAAGAACACGTCATGGAGGCGGTTCGCGCGGGATGCTCCGGATATCTGGTGAAATCGGCTCCGTCGGAATCGCTCATTAAATCCGTTCGTCTCGTACAGGACGGCGAAGTCGTTCTGCCCAGAGAACTTACCGCCAAACTCGTGAGCGCTGTCCACAAGAACCAGCCGAAACTCCTCTCTCCCAAAGAAACCGAAGTCATAAAATTCATAGCGCAGGGTCTTTCAAACAAAGCCATAGCCAAAAAACTTTTGTCGAGCGCAAGCACCGTAAAGAACCAGATTAGCTCAATCTTTGCCAAACTCAAAGTCCAAAGTCGTTCGGCCGCGGTCAACGAAGCGTCCAAAAAAGGTCTCATATAGCAAATAACGGGGGGATGCCGCATATCTAAAACGGGGGATGTCCATCGGGGGGACTTTCCGTCGCAAACTCGCAGTGATTCCAAACTGATATAAACGTATAACCGGTTTCAATTTTTTCCTTTGAGGCGGTCTGCTTTCCTATTGCCTATTCCTATCGGCCATAGGTAATCAATTGTCCCCACGGCCTATTGCGCCCGTAATTGTCGCGCCTGTATAATTCCCGCCATAATCAGTTGTATGTCGCGCGCGCGCCGCGCGAATCCACCGCGAAACATTACGGGAGCATATGGCAATGAACAAGAGAACACACGACCGCACGGAAATGAGCGTTTCATGCCGCATCGCAAACGCCGAAGATGTTTTCGGCTCGACCAGAGGCGGGTGGAGACGTCTTGCGGGCGCTATTATGGGAGGGTTCGGCCAAAAACGCGGACTCGACGGTCTTATACGCAACATCTCTTCCGGCGGGGCGATGATAGAGATAGACCGTGGCGATTTTAACAGGCGCGCAGGCGGAGGCGGGCGCGAAGGATTTTATATGCTTGCCGCCGAAGAATGCCTGGACATTGAACTTATGACGTCTCCCGAAGGCGAGCATATAACACAGATGGGCTTCCGTCCGTCGAGAATCAAACTCTCGCGGGAAAAAATCCAAATAGGAGGCGCGTTCGTTGCGGGCGCAAAAAATCTCATCCCCGTACAACACCGCGACGCAAACGGACTCGTCATAACATGGCCATGAAATTGGAACCACCCTGCAAGATGAAAGAACCCGCAAAGAAAATTCTTCTCTTCGAGGACGACGCGGGTATTACGCATCTTATCGCCGCCATACTTGAGCAGGACGCCTCTTTTGAACTGGTGGACTATGACGATTCCGACAGGCCTCTTGAAAAAATCCGCGAACATAAGCCCGACCTCATCATTCTGGATCTCAACCTGCCTTCCGTCTCCGGCTGGGACGTCATAAAAATTCTCCGTCAGGACAAAACTTTCGGGAATATTCCGGTGATAATGATAACCGGTCATTATCGCGCGACGCAGGATATCGTAAACGGTCTCGGCGACTTCTGCGCCGACGATTACGTGCTCAAACCCTTTTCTCCGAATGTCCTTCTGGCCCGGATAAAGGCGCTGCTCCGGAGACGACTGTTATCCGACAGAGCCGTCAAAAAATCCTCGCCCGAAAGCGAGCTCAAATTCGCCGGAATCCGGATAAATACCGAAAGTTCCGAGGTTTTCGTCAACGGCGGCAGCAAAGTGGATCTTACTCAGACGGAATTCAACATATTGTTCTATCTGATGAAAAGGTGCGGAAAGCCCTGCACGCGCGACGAGATTTACGACTACATCGGCGCGCCTTCCGAGGACATAATGTCGCGCGTCATAGACAAGCACATTGTCGGCATACGCAAAAAACTCGGCAAGTACGGCGGCCTGATAAAGTCCGTTTTCGGCGTGGGCTATTCAATGGACAACGGCGATGAATAAAATAAACGGCGCGGCCGGATTATCCGCCGGAAACGGCCCCAACAATACGGGCGGGGAAATTAAGGCCGATAATTTTCCGGACGCGTTCCGGCGCGGCGAGGAATCGGCCTTCGGGCGTCTCGTCGACGAGCATAAAGACCGGCTGTTTTTCTCGGCGCTTAAAATGCTCAGATGCAAGGAAGACGCCGAGGACGCCGTAGCGGCCGCTTTTGCCGCGGCCTACAAAGAACGCGCCAAATTCCGCGGGGCATCGAGCGTCTATACGTGGCTCTGGCGGATATGCTTCAACATCTGCTGGCACCATCTTCATAAAAAGCGCGTGGCGGCGTTTTCCATCGACGAAATGACGGCCGACGGCGACGAGGGCGCCTCAAAAGACCTCGCGCGGTTCGTCATCGCCGATTCCGCCCGGAAAGATTTTTTCCGCGGTATAGAAGTGTCGCGGGTGCGCAAAACCGTAAGACGCGCGATACTATCCCTTCCAAAAAAATACCGCCGCATAGTGATTTTGAGGGATTTGATGGACTACTCCTACGAGGAAATCGCCGTGATTCTCGACGTCTCCAGAGGCACGGTAATGTCGCGCCTCTGGCGGGCAAGAGAATCGCTCCGCGACGTTCTGATATCCGCCGGCGTAGTCGGCGCGGCGCCGTCGCGCGACGAGGACATCGTGGCTTCGCAGCGGGGAAGCCATCCGGACGCTGCAACTCTTCCGAGCGTCGGCGCACGCGGCTCGGAAGAGAGAGCGGCTCCCGGGCCGGCCGCCGCGTCGAAACATCCCGCGCCGAGATTCCGGCTTCCTGCCGTCGGTAATTTATAGATACAATTTTTTCGTTCTTTGCAGCCGCCCCGCCTTGCGGGGCCTATTTTTTTGTCGTGTTTTCTTTGGGTATTGTGGCAAGGACAATACAACAAAAAAGATTTCGTAACAACTTCGTAACAAGTTTTCGTTACAATTTTCATGTTGACCGGATAGATTGCCGGTGTTTTATGCCAGCTTTGGCGCCGACCAAGTCATTCTGAGCCGCCCGAAGGACGTGTCATTCTGCCCCCCGAGCAGTCGTCATTCTGAGGGCTTATTCTTTTGTTATGCTGAGTAGTTTTCTGTCATGCTGAGTGAAACGAAGCATCTCCGATGACGGAAAGGCGGGATCCTTCGCTTCGCTCAGGATGACAAATTGAGCGCTCTTGAAAAAGGGGGGATTTATGAGCGATTTGGCGCCGATAGAAGTTATTGTTGAGCAAGTATTCATCATCCGCGGACAAAAGGTAATGCTTGACAGAGATCTTGCAAAGCTTTATGAAGTAGATACCGGTCAGTTAACCAGGCAGGTAAGACGAAATATTGAAAGGTTTCCGATTGATTTTATGTTTCAGTTAACGAAAGAAGAACTGCAAAACTTGATATGCCAAAATGGCACATCAAGTTGGGGTGGCACACGTAAGTTGCCATTCGCTTTCACCGAACAAGGCGTGGCAATGCTTTCGTCAGTATTGAGAAGCAAAAGAGCCGTTCAAGTAAACATACGGATAGTTCGGGTTTTCGTTAAGTTAAGAGAAATACTCGCTACGCACAAAGATATTCAAAAAAAAGTCGAAGAGCACGACGGGCAGATAAAATATCTGTTTGACGCCATTAAAAAACTTTTGACCGCGCCGCGTGTGCCCGGAAAGAAAATAGGATTCGCCGTTAAATAGCGCTCTCGAAATCATTAATGATACGCCCTTTGATGAGACACTTCCGCACACCGGAGCAAATTATGATACGCCCCCTGAGCCGCAAACCTGAAAGTTCGAGGAAACCCGAAGCTTCGGGGTTTTTGTTTTCCGAAATCCACAACATCCTCCCTCGGGGTGACAGAAACGTTCTGTCATTCCCGCGGAAGCGGGAATCCAGAGAAAATAATGGATTCCCGATAAAAACATTCGGGAATGACAAATGTGGAGATACAGGGGGATTTCTTGCTGCCCCCGCCCTCACCCATTGTCATTGTGAAGAACCCACTCTTAATCACATAGCCCTGCTCTCGCCCATTGTCATTGCGAGGAGTCAAGGGCTTGCCCTTGATGACGAAGCAATCTCGCGTATGGAGAGATTGCCACGCCACCCTGCGGGTGACCGCAATGACAATAATGGTTTCGCCCGCCGCCTCGCCGCCGCACTTGCTTTGACTATTCTCTATTCACTATTTACTAAACACTCTCTTTCCGCTGCCCCCCTCGAACTCGACTATATGGAATACACTACCACCGCCGCCGCGCAAGCCGCCTACGTCAGCAATTCTTCCGTTACAGCGACGGGCGGAACTATAACTTATTCAGGAGGATATACGATTCATACTTTTACCTCGAATGGAACCTTTACAGTTACCAACGGTAGTGGTAATATTGAAGTTCTTGTGGTTGCGGGTGGTGGTTCTGGCGGTACAAACGGCGGTGGAAGTGGTGCTGGCGGTTTGACTTACAACTCTTCTTATGCTGTTACCACAGGAGCGATTACTGTAACGGTTGGAGCTGGTGGTACTGGTGGTTTATATCCAACCGCAGGTACAAATGGTGGAAATTCTGTGTTTGGCTTAATTACCTCAACAGGTGGTGGTCGTGGCGGTAGTCAGGGGGTTGGTCAAAATGGTGGCTCTGGTGGTGGTGGTGGATACTCAGACTATGCTGGGGGGGCAGGTATATCTGGGCAGGGTAATAATGGGGCGGCAGCAACCGCTGGTGCAAGTGGTAATTACGGTGGTGGTGGAGGTGCTGGTGTTGCTGCTTCAGGAATGAATGGTGGTAACGGTCTTGCCTATTCAATTTCGGGAACCTCTATCTATTACGCCGGTGGTGGAGGTGGTGGTCGCCAATCTGGTGCACCAGCAGGTTCTGGCGGATTAGGGGGAGGGGGTAATGGTAACACTCTTGAACAAGCTGCTTCTCACGCAGTAGCAAATACAGGAGGAGGCGGAGGTGGTTCCGCAGGTGGTAGTGGCACTTCAGGTAACGGCGGCTCCGGCATCGTCATAGTGAGATATGCGCCATTCATAGCATACTCCGAACCCACCATTAGAACTCAAGGTTCTTACGCGATAAAGTCCTCAGCACCAGTAAACATATGCCTCAACAAAACCCTCACCAGAACAGTTTCTCCGACGATAAACCTCTCCAATTACACACAAATCAAATTCGACATCCGTTCCACAAGAACCGGAAGCAATATCAAAATCGGCATCAGAGATTCCGGTGGCACGACGACTTACATCACGCCAAATGTAACCTCGGCGAATAATTATCAGACGGTAGATTGGGATATATCCGCCGTGAGCAACGCAAACAAAGACGCGATAGACAGAATAATAATCGAGATAGTAAACGCCGCCGCCTCAAACACTTTTTATATTGATAATCTTTTTGCGCCCGCCATCGTGCCGAATGCGTCGGTTATAACATCCGCATCGTCGAACTCATCCGATAAAATTACTTGGTCTTGGCAGGACAACTCGTCGGGCAACTATCAGGAAGACGAGTTCAGAGTTTATTCTTCGACGGGCGGGTTGCTCACAACGCGCACCGCCGACACGACTTTTTGGATAGAAACCGGACTCAAGCGCAACAAAGAATACTCCCGATACATTCAGTCCTATAACACCGCCGGTTCATCCAACTCCGCAACAATATCCTGGCGCACCAAACCCGGAAGTTATCCCGAGTCAGTCACCATCCGCGCCGGCTCAAAATCGTTTGGGTTTGTGGGCGACGGCAACTGGACATACGACATCCCCGCAAAATCAGGACAACTTGCGACAGTCAAAGTTTGGGTTCGCTACAACGCCGAATACGGCGCGGCCCAAAAACCCCGTGCCACACTTTCCAATCTCGGCGTAAGTTCAAGCCAGCAAATGACGGTAGGTTCAAATACCTGGGAAGAATTAACGCTCTCGGGAACACCCTCAAGAGACGGCTCGCTCCTTCTTAAAATCGAGGGCGAAAGCACGGCTCCCGGAGCGCGCGTTTACGCGGATGATATAAGTGTGAGTCAGTGAGGGGAAGAAAAACAGCTTGAATCTAATGAATGGTGTCTAATATCTTCGCGGTGTCTTATGAGTGCCTATTTCTTTGTCATGCTGAGTGAAACGAAGCATCCCCGGTAACGGAAAAATGAGATCCTTCGCTACGCTCAGGATGACAAATCGCTCAGGATGACAGGTAAATTCATGACGACCGTATTAATGCTCATGATGACTATTTTACGCTCAGGATGACTGTAATACTTTGCTCAGAATGACAATCTGAAGGCCTCGGTTTGTGAATAAACGATACTACGTGTATATAGTGACCAACAAAAGAAATAAGGTTCTCTACACGGGCGTAACCGGAGATTTAAAACGGCGAATTTACGAACATAAAAACAAACTTGTGGAAGGATTCACCAAGAAGTACAACGCCGATAAATTAGTTTTCTACGAGGCATTTGGTTCGGCGATGGATGCCATATCCGCCGAGAAAAAGATCAAGGGATGGTTAAGAGCAAAAAAAGTCGCCCTGATTGAAAGTGTCAATCCGGACTGGAGGGAGTTAACGCCGTAAGTTGCATTAACACGCCTTTCTTGCCGTGTCATTCTGACCCCCTGAAGGACGCGTCATTCTGAGCCGCCCGAACAGTTGTCGTTCTGAGGGCTTATTCTTTTGTCATGCTGAGTGAAACGAAGCATCCACGGTAACGGAAAAATGGGATCCTTCGCTACGCTCAGGATGACAAAAATAGTGCTCCGGATGACATAAAAGAGCTCAGTGACACAAAAGTGCTCGGGATGACAAAGCCCTCAAAAACAATCCCGCTAAGTTCCCTGACGGCTATATTTTTGAACTCACAAAAGAAGAGAATGCCGAGGTGGTAAAAAAATTTGACCGCCTCCGCCCATTGAAATTTTCACCGTCGAGGTAAACTTCGCCGTGCTGAAATTCAAACACACCGTCAAAAAGGAAAAGAAATAAATGAACCACGGACCGGTTGATTACTTCAGAGGTATAGATAGGGGACATCCAGTTCCGGCGCCTCGGTCCAAAAAAACCGCGACTGTCGTCCGGCCTTGTCACCGGACGGCAAACGTCGGAGCTCCCGCTCTGCGGGTTTTGAGGTTTGCGGTGCGCGCTTAGCCGCCATAGGGCTCTGTCCTTTTGAGCCCTTCAAGTATGAGCATGCTCACACTTGGTATTCCTCCGCCCGTGGTTCATTTATTTCTTTATCCGCCGGGTTCGGCGACGCCTGCGAAGATTTTTTTGGCTCCGCGACGGCCGGCGACGGCGCAATGCCGAGCATAGCCGCGCCCCTTGATGCTATGTTTCTGGCCGCGTTTAGGTCGGCGCTGACGGTGTGGCCGCAGTTGACGCAGCTGAATTTTTCCGGCGACGGCCTGTTTTTGCCGGCTCGCCATCCGCACACGGCGCAGGTTATCGACGTCCCGCCCGGATCGACGGTAACCGACTTTATGCCCGCGAGACGGGCCTTGTAGATTATCATCGCGGCCAGTCGCCTGTAAGACCATCGCCATACGACCTGAGGCGGCAAGCTCCTGTCGTGGCCGCCTCGTCCGAGCAAACGCTCTTTGAGACCGTTGAGATTTTCAAGCGCAATGGCCGCTCCCTGCGAAATGACCAGATTTACGAGGTTCCTGCTTATGTGATGGTTGACATTGTCGGCCCGCCTCATGTTTTTTCGCCTTTCGGATCTGCTTTGGAATTTTCCGGCCGTCAATCCGTGAAAAATCCCGCTTAAAACCCCCGAACGAAAAAATTTTCCGCCCGAAGTCACGGCGGGGTGCCGCACGCCGAGGTCGACACCCGTCACCGACGAAAATTTATCATAGTGTATGAGAATTCTCAGCGATACGGACAAACACCACCGGCCATCGGGTTTGCGGTAAAGCTCTGCGGGGCCGGACTTAAAATCCGCGTCGAGGTATTTCAGCGCGTAAGGCCGCGGAGAGACGGGAACGACAAGATATTTTTTTCGACCCGCTTCGATAAGAAATCTTATCACGCGGTTGCCGCGATGCGTTCTGCCCCAGACGTAGGCGTCCTGCCTTAATACAATCGGGACAAGCCCGGCGGTTTCAGGACGGGTAGTGTGTTTGCGGTGTCTCACGCGCGACCAGAATATCCGCTGCATAGAAACGGCTTTGTCTCGGGCGGATTGAATCGCGGCGCTACCGAGGTCGAATTTTTCGCGCGCCTCGGCGTTGCACATCATATGAAGCTTGTAGGGGCTTGAAGTGTTGAGTTCCCTGGATTTATCCAAAAAGAAAGTCACGCATTTCGTGAACGCTTTTTGATAATTCTCGAGTATTTTTCGTTTGCGCTTTGAAAGGTGAGGAACGGAAAGTGTCAGGGCGATATATTGAACGTCGTCGGAACGCGGCGATGAAACGGCGAGTTTTGAGAACAGTGAGGGCATTTGCAGAAATTATATAACATTCGTAACAACTTCGTAACATCTTTTTGTTAAGAATATGAGCGTGGAAAAGGTGTTTACAAGGTTATCTATCTTATCCATCCTTCGCGCAAGCGCGGCGTCCGTCGTATTTGCGGCGGTTCTGTCCGTCTTCGCGCCGACGGCGGCCGTCGCCGTAAACACCCACGTCATACGGGAAACTTCCATAGTCCAAAGAGGTTCCGGCGCATTTCGTCTGGAACTCGATACCGCCGCCGTCTTTCAAATTGCGGCCACCACCAACGTCCCCGTAACAGTCACTCTCTGGCTCCGCTACAACGCATCGTACAACACCGGCTCGGGGTATCCCGTGGTGTCTCTGGAAGGTCTGGGAGTAAGCCACTTTTCCACGGCCACCGCCAACGCTCTCGACGCCTGGGAAATGCTCACCGTATCCGGAACACCGACCGGACAGGGCGTAATAAACCTTACGGTAAAATCATTCTCGTCAGCCGGCGGCTCAAAAGTTTATTTCGACGAAATCGTGGCCATTTCGACCGAGGCCTACACCGGCGGAGGCGATTTCTTTACCGCCTCGACCGACGAAGCCGACGAGGAGCCAATAAAAACCCTCTATAATGCTCTCGAAGAACCGCGCCTTTACACCGGCAGCGGCGACTTTTTCATCTTTGAATCCTCTTATCCCGCCTCCGCTATTTTCCAGAAATATTATGAAACGCCGACGGCCTCGACCGGCTCTTTCGCAACCGCAATATCATCCACGGCGCTTCAATGGAACTGGTCGGATAATTCTTCGGGCAAGAAACAGGAAGAAGAATTCCGGATATATTCTTCGACGGGCGCGCTCAAAACCACGAAGGCGGCCAATGCCACTTATTGGGACGAACCCGGCCTTAGCCCAAACACTACCTACTTTCGCTTAATCCGTGCGTGGAACGTGGTGGGTTCAAGCGATACGGGAATAATCTCGGGCGTCACACTCGCGCAGGCGCGTCCGGTTGATTCTCTTACGGCGCTGTCCGGCTCGCAGATAAGAGTAAACTTTGCCGGCGGCGACAATCCGTCGGGCACGCTTTACGCGATAAAAGCCGTTGTCGGAGAATTGACCTATTATGTAAACTCGGCCAACTCTCAACTGACCGGCTCGCCGGATTACCAGACACTTGCCGCGTGGGGAGTCCCAAGGGACGTCTCCGGACTTTCGGGCAACACGCTTTATAACTTCAGCGTCGTGGCGAGAAATCACGCGGGTTCAATAAACGAAGGCGAAGGTAATTCAAAATCCACACTCGCCAACAAACCCGTCGCGCAGTCGTTCAACGACAACTTCATCACGACACATTCGGTAAGATGTTACTGGGACGCCAACGGCAACGGCGGCGGCACGACTTACCGCGTTCAGATGTCGACGGCCAACGATTTTTCGGTGATAAACGCCACAAAGACCACCAGCGCGGGCATATATCTGGACTTCGACGGTCTTTCGGCCAACAGCGGCTACTACTTCCGCGTGTGCGCCCTTAACCTTGAAAGCGAGCCGACGGCTTTCGAGAATCTCACGTCGGTCGGCCCCAAATATACGCGCATAGAAAGCCCTGTTCTTACTTCTTCGCAACTGTCAATGTACGTTTCATCGACGGTCGTAAACTTCGGCGCGCAGAGTTTCACAAAACTCTCCGACGGTTCCAGCGGCATACAGTTCGAGGAGTCGGGCTCCGAAGGCGGTCCGTGGACGAGCGGGTGGGAAAAGAACAAAATCTGGACCCGCCGCGCCGACAACCCCACATCCGCGCCGGCGCTTCTTGCCAACACCACCTACTCATTCCGCGCGCGCTCCCAAAATATCGCCGCGCTGGGAAATGATTATACGGATACCATCGTCGCGGCCACGAAGATAGAGCCCGTTTTTACTATGGAATGGATAATCGGCTCATCGAGCATAGGCGTGCGCGCGCTTCCGTCGGGCGGAGGAAGTTTCAGCAACATCTCATCCGGCCTTTCGGCGATAAACTACACTATATGTGTAAACACTTATCAATGGACTAATACCGGTGTTTCGAGTTCCGCGTGGATACAAAGCGGCGACTATTTTTATTTCACCGCATACACGGGCGCCAACGACGCAATAACGTCCAACACAACTTTTTATTTCATATCGAATTCGCGCAACTACGACGGTGTTCTCAATTCCACAATAACCCACATAACCAAGGTGACACTTCCCGCAACGCCGCTTGCCCCGACGGTAGGTATGCCGGCGGGAGACCCGCTGAACCGTCTCGGCGTCGAAATACCGGATGAGACGCCTTTGAATCCCGCCGAAACGCAGTATGCGGTGGCTCTTTCCACAATGCCTTCCGGAGTTCCCGTATATTGGGTGCAGACAGACCGCTCCACCGGCGTCGCCGCAGTTTGGCGGACGAAATCCGGCTGGAACACCGATTTGTGGGGCGCCGGCGCGGGAGTGGGCGTAAAAGATCTTTTGTGGAATACGAGTTATTATGTGCGTGTCAAAGCCCGCAATTCTTCGGAAGAGCAAACTTCTTTGGGCGCGGCGACGCACAAGACGACCTACGCCGGAATGCCTTATGCCATCGCTCTTTCGACGGCATCGGGCGTAAGCGGACGGCTCGACGCATACTGGTCTCCGGCGGACGCGGCGGCAAATTACCGCGTTCAGATAGTAAGCGCGGCGGTCGGCGATACCTTCGGCAACTTCGACTATGTTTCCGGCGATTCCGGCTGGATGGGTTTAAGCAGCCACACTTTCACGGGTCTCGGCGTCAACAAAAAATATTTCGTCAGGGCGATATCCCGCAACCGCGACGGCGTGAACCGTTCCACCGGCACTGCAGCCAACTGGACCACCGACGGCGACAAATACGCTTTCACGCTTCCCGACATCCCCGTCGGCGTTAACATAAAATACGACATCGGATACACTTCGGCCGCGATAGTATGGTCGGAAGGTTCCAATCCTCCGGGCACGGCGACGAAGTATTCCGTAGAAATAAGTTCAAGCGCGTCGTTCCAATGGATAACCGATTCGGAAGCGAATTTCTCCGAAACTATTCCGGAGAAAAAGTTTATCGGTTTATCGAAAAACACCGTGTATACCGCCCGCGTTCGCGCCAAAAATTATGACGGCGGAAATCCGGGCGCGTGGGTCGCGACGGGTTCGTCGTGCACCCTCATAGAAACGCCCCTTTCCGTAATCGCCTCGAACATAGCGCAAACCAACGCCACGCTTACCATAAACTGGGAGAACTCTTTTGATTTATCCGATGCCGGCGGCGACGGAAGCCGCTGGTTACTCAATAAAGAAAGTGATTCAAACACTTACGATTCCATCAAATATCCCACCGAACAGGACGACTACTGGCGCGACGGCCAATCGTGGACAGTTCAGGACATATTCGGCGCAAGCAACGGGACATTACAAGCCAATACCACCAACCAGTTCCGGGTAAAAGTCAGAAATAAAGACAAAGTCGAAACGCCGTGGATAACGTCGAGCGTTATGTGCAGCAAAATACAAAACCCCACGGGCGTTACGCTCGTTGAAGCCACAACCTGGTATGTAAGAGCCAAACCCGCCGGAACTTTCTCCAATCTGGGCGCGGGGACAACCGCCTCGGCCGTCGCAGTATGGAAAACCGGCGAGTCGGATCCCGACGACGAAGCCGCCGCCGGCGCGCTCTGGAAGACGAACACCGACGACTATCGTCAATTCGACGCCAACCCCAACGCCGAGATAATTTTTTACGCCAAGGCCAGAAATAAATTTGCGGTGCCGTCTTATTGGGGCACATCGAGCGCCCCGACGGCTGCGACGTACTACACATTGGCCGAAATTCCGCCCGCTCCGACACTATCCGGAATGACCACCGGATCCCTGCGCGTCAACATCCTCACCGCCGAAAACCCCGGCGTCACACTTTACGCCGTAAAAATCACCACCTCCGGCGGAGCGGACAGATGGCTTAACTCCGCCGGAAACATAGCGGCATCGCCCCTCTGGCAGACCGAATCCCAATGGGAAGGCGCCGACGGTTACAAAACCGCACAAGGCCTTACGCCCAACACTTCCTATTTCATAAGCGTGGCCGCCAAAAATCAGGCAGGGTCGATTACGAATTACGGAGGCGTTTCGGCGAAGTGGACTTTGATAGAAGCCGTCTCGTCGGCGGCCGCCATAGAAATAGGTTCCTCTACGGTAAAAATTCAGGCGTATCCGACGGGCGCGGCGGGATATACCAATCTCGGAAGCGGCTCGTCCCATTTGAGAATGGCCGCCAATGTCGGAGCATTCCCCGAAGTGCCCTACGAGACGGTGGTCTCCACGAATGTTTTTGAGTTCACCGCTCTGGCGGCCAACGCCGAGCATAATTTTTACGCCAAATCCTATAACGGCGAGGATGTCGGATCGGGAGCGTCCGGCGGAGTATCCCTCTCAACCGCCACAAGAATACAACCCGCGTCGGGCGTGGCATTCGGCGCCGTAACCAACGCCTCTATAGAGGCGCGCGCGGCGGGGGATTTCTCCAACGTAACGGCTTCCACCAGCGGCCTTATAGTTTACAAGACGTCTCCCGCGCCCGCCGAGGATTCGGGCTGGCAGAGAAATACAAACTTCTGGCAATTTTCGGGACTTCAGCCGAATACTACTTATTACTTCAAGGCCAACTCCCGCAACATCTACGGACTGCCCAACACCGAAACAGTCATAATTTCCACCATCACCCGCGCCAACGCGCCGAGCGCGCCGACGGTCTCGATAGTATCAACCGATTCTTTGAATGTTCTCATCAACGAAAACTCCAACCCGCCCGCCACCGAGTTCCGGATACTGATATCTTCGACCAACTGGGCGATTACCAAATACATCCAGGCCAACGGCTCCGTCGGAGACGCGGCCATCTGGCGCACAAAAGCCAACTGGGGCGGCGACAACGGCATCGACGTGACCGGCCTTACTCCCAACACTCAGTATAGATTCAAAGTTACCGCGAGAAATTATCAGGGCGCCGTGACGGCGGATTCTTCGGAGTCGTCGCGCTACACCAAGATTCAGATGCCCGAGGGATTCGACTACGAAATATGGCGCACGTCGGTATCCGTGACTGCCACCGGCGATCTTACAAACGTAGAATCGCTCGGATGGATTCAGTTCGGCCGCACGGCCAACGGCCTTTCGTGGACGGACACGTCGGACTTAAACGGCACGGGCGTTCAGACGTACGCGTGGACGGATCTGGCGGCCAACACGACTTATCAGTTCCGCATCCGCACGAAAAACGCGATGTTAGACGCCGTCAACGATTATGTCGTCGACAACGCGACGGCCACCCGCATAGAGAGCGTGGCGGCTTGTCTTGCGACGGTAAATTCTTCCTCGCAACTTTCGATAGCGCCCTCTAACGCGGGAGCGATGAGTAACCTTGCCGTCGGACAATCCGGATGGCGCATGCGCATTCAGGACGGCGGCACGGATGAAATCAGCTATTCCGAGTGGCGAAACGACACTGTGGCGATATCGTCTTCCGGACTTAAGCCCAACGCGCCGTATAACATGTCGGGGCAATCCAGAAACCGGCTGGGGCTTGTCAATCCGTGGTCGGCGTGGTATTCTACGTACACTTACGCGAATGTTCCGTCGAGTCCGGTCGTTCAGGCGGTTTCGGGTTACGATGACCGGCTTAAAATCATAATAGACGATTTCGCCAACGCGGGCAATCCTTCAAGCACACTTTTCCGCATAGAAATAAGAAAAGTCGATGGCGGCTCGTGGGATGTGAATCAAAAGTTCATACGGGATATCGGAGGGCTTTACTACATAAGCGACAACGTGTCTGACGCCGCGTACAAAACCCGCTCCGACTGGGGCGCCGAGGCCGGTTCGATAATACGCTCGCTTGAAAGCAACGTGGAATACGCCCTGCGGCTCGTCGCGCGCAACGCTTACGGACATCTTACCGCAGCGGGCGCTGAGACAAAGAGAAAAACGCTGCCCGGAAAACCCGCAAACGTTACGGCGGTTCCCGCCGGCGGATATGAGACGAGCCGCATAGCCATATCGTGGGATTCCAACGCCGCGCAGTACAGAGTACAGCACGCGACATCGGCCGCAGGCGGATGGCTCGACGTATTCACGGCTTGGGCGCTGACCTCGGCTTCGACGGTACACTACTCGGTAACGCCGTCGTCCCAGGTGTTCTACCGCGTTATGGCCAGAAACACGGATATGTCCGAAACCGACTGGTCGGACGTGACTTCAACTTACACGTGGGCGGCCGCTCCGGGCGCGTCTTACCTGATGTACCCGTCGACTTATTCTCTTAAAATCGAGTGGGTCGCTTCGGGCAATCCCGCCTCGGCGCAATATTACGCCGAGGTCTCGATAGATTCCACGACATTTTCCGGAGCATCGGCGTCGGGATGGATTTCCTCGACATCCACCGTCATAGAATCTCTCGCTCAAAACAACAAGTACTACTCGCGCGTCAAGGCCAGAAATCCCGCCGGCGTTTCGACGGCGTGGGGCGATGTGTCGGCCTACAAGTATACGCTTATCGCCGATTGCACCGACGTGGTTATGCTCTCAAATTCCGTTAATTCCATTCAGGTCAAGGGTGTGCCGGAACCGGTCAATCTGGGCGTGGACTATAATTCGACCGGCATCGATTTCAAAAATCTCTCGACGGGAACTTCGTCTCAGTGGATACAGACCAACTCGTGGACGAACAATACCGGACTTGGCGCCAACTGGGTTTACTCTTACCAGGTGCGTGTAAGAAACGGCGACGGCATCGGCGGCGCGGGCGGATGGCTTCCCGACGGAGGGCGCAATATAGCCACGGCGATGGAAAGTCCGACCGGCGTTACGATACTCTCCGTGAGTTCGCACAGCATATCTGCGCAAGTAAGCCCGACCGGAAGCTATACGCAACCTACCATCGATGAGAGCGGGCTGGCCATAGAATGTCACGCCAACGCGGCATATACTTCTTTCGTATCTTCGAGCGGATGGAAACAAGACCAGAACACTCAAGGGCTATTCTCCTTGCTGGCGGCCAACACCACCTATTATTTCCGCGCCAAATCGCGCAATAAACTCGGAGCGGAATCCGACTGGTCCGGCTTCGGCTCGACGGTAACGCTCTGCGCCCAACCGATTCAGGCAAGCCCCGCCGACATATCGTCGGGTTCGTTTGTCGCCAAATGGGGCGACGGGGGAAATCCGGGCGGCACGCGATATGAATTGTGGCATTCGACGAGACCCGATTATTTCGTCACCGCTTCGACAATAACCACGGCAAATGACTACACGGCGGCGGGACTTCTGGCCAACTCCACTTATTATTCGAGAGTACGCGCGCTCAACCGCGCCGGCACGCCGACGAACTGGACGGACTTAAATTACGTGATAACAAAAATCGAGACGGCGGCCGGAATAGAGTTTGTTGACGTTACGACGGGAAGCATACGCGGCAAGGCGGAGGGCTCCTTTACCTATATTACTTCGGGCGATTCCGGATGGCTCATCGAAAACATCATCGCGGGCACGAGTTCCCAGTGGCAGAACACGGAGCCCGCTTTCTGGCTTTCGGCTGCCGATCCGAACAGCGACCTTACGGAAAACTTAAAGGCCTCCAAGCAATACACCTTCCGCGCGCACACCAGAAACCGCGCGGCGGAAGCCACTCCCTACGTTCAGGTTTCCACGTGGACGCGCGCGCGGGCGCCGGGATACGACAATTTGAGCCAGATAGCCGCGGGAACAATCCGCGCCAACTGGACCGTCAACGAAAACGAAAACGCCCAGTATTATGTCGAGTGTTCCACCAAAGACAATTACTCGGTGGCCTTCGCCACGCGCAACTGGGGCGCGGCCATAAATTATCTGTTTACGGGACTCAATCCCAACGAAAGATATTATTCCCGCGCAAAATCCAGAAATACCAACGTCGGCGGGTCGGACACGGACTGGACTTATCTGCCGTCGAGCTACACCCTCATACAGAATATAACATCGGCGGCGTTTCCGTCGGTGGGCGTAACTTCCATAACGGTTCAGGCCTCGGCGCCGTCGAATATTACGGCGGGCGCAAGCGGAATGGTATTCAAATGGTCGACCGACGACTTCGTCGGAAATGTTACGTCGACGACTTTCATACAACAAACTTCCACTGCTATTGCGTCTCTTACCCCGAACACCACCTACTATTTCAGATTCATAACAAGAAACGGCGACGCGCAGGAAGGATCCGAATCCGCGTCGTGGGCCAAATCCACGCTTGCTCAGGCGCCGCCTCAACCCGTAATATCCAATCTGTCCGGCTCGTCTCTGCGCGTAACCATCAACACCGGAGCTAACTCCGCGCACACGCTTTATTCCATAAAGACCGTAACCGGCAACACGACTTACTACGTCAACGCTTCCAAACAACTCGCCCCCGAAGGCGAAACGCAATGGGCCACGACCGCGGGATGGAACTCACCGTTTGACATCACGGGGCTTACCGGCAACACTCAGTACACGGTATTCGTAAGGGCCAAAAACTCCGAGGGTACCCTTACTTCATACTCCGCGTACGCGACGTCGTCTACACTGGCCGACGTGCCGGGTCAGCCGGGACTGGTGGTGCTCTCGACTCATTCGATAAACGTCGTCGTAAGCGAAGGTCTTAATTCTCCGGAGACGGAGTTTGCCATAGCCGTAAGCTCCGACGAGTGGGCGACTTCGGCCTATGTTTCTTCGTCGACTTACGAAACTATCACTTACGAAAATTGGACAACCAAAACCGGCTGGGGCGGAGTATCCGGCAGGGCTCTGGGCGCAAGGCGTCCCAATACCGGTTTCTCGTACAAAGTCATAGCGCGCAATAAAGACGGAATAATGACGGCGTGGTCTTTGGCCAATCAGAAATACACAAAAATAGAAACTCCGGAAGGCATAAATTTCCAGGTGGGGACAACCTCGGCAAGCGTGGCTCCGGTGGGCGATTTCACCAAAGAGCCCGGAGAGCAGTGGATAAGATACAGAAGAAACTCCACTTACGCCAACTGGACGGACGCCGCCGTCTACGACTGGACAGGCCTTACGCCTAATACCACTTACGGTTTTTACGCGCAGACAAGAAACAAGGAAAATCTTGAAAACTCGATGGTCGGGCCCGTCGACAACGCCACGCTTATAGAGCTGCCCTCGTCGATGTCGTTCGAGATTTATTCGTCCTCGATTTACGCCCGCCCGTCGGGAACGTTTACGAATCTTGCCGCCGGCGACGCGGGAATAATCGCGGTAAGACAAGGCGACGGCACGCAGCTTTGGCAAAACACCACGAATTACCAATGGACTTTCGACGGCCTCGACCCCGCCACGGCCTACAATTTCCGCGCCAACTCCCGCAACCGTTACGGCATAGCCAATTCTTCGACGGGATGGATTACGCGCTACACCCTGCCGGCGGCGCCTCCCGCTCCGAATCTTACCGGAGTAAACGCAAGTCAGTTATCGCTTGAAATCAACGAGGGCGCAAACGCCGGAAGTCCCAACGTCGCTTATGCCGTCGGCGTATCGACGGCCGCGAATTTCAACACCGTCAAGTTCGCTTCATACACCGGCACCGGATACGTCACGGCAACCGCCCCGCAGTGGCGCAGTTACGACGACTGGGGCGGGGTGCTCGGCTTTACGCTCGGCTCTCTGTCGTCGAACACGACTTACTACATAGCGGTAAAAGCCCGCAATCCCGACGCGATGGAAACGGCTTACTCCTCTGTCGTCAGCACCCGCACCAAGATAACCACTCCGTCGTCGGTAGAGTTCGTGTCTCTGGGAGTAACGAGTTCTACGGTAAAAGGCGCGAATCCGGAAATATCGGGATTTGAAGCCGGCGATGCGAGCGGCATCAATTTTGAGGTTTTCGTCGACAGTTACGCAACCTTGATATCGAGCAGCAACTTCATAAAGGACAATCTCTGGACGATAGAAGGCCTCGCCGGCAACACCACTTACTGGTGGCGCATAGTAACCCGAAACCCCGACGGGTCGCTCAACACCGCAAATAAAGTCGGGGCGACCGCCCAAAGAATCGAGTCCGTGGCCTATCCCATATTCAGGGTGGAAAGCGCCAACGCCATACAGGTGGCGCCGTCTCCGTCGAATTATTCCGAAATAGAAACGGGCGTTTCGGGCATAGCGTTCTATGAGACATCGCTGTCGACGACGAGCGGATGGCGCAAGACGACCGACTACTGGACGCTATCGGCGCTGTCGCCCAACACGCAGTATTCGTTTTACGCCAACTCCAGAAACAGAGCGGGGCTGGCCAACACTCCGACGCCGACGATTTCCACATACACTCTGGCCAACGTTCCTCTGACGCCGGGGCTTGCGGCAATGAGCGTATCATCCATAAATATCGTCGTAAACGAAAACTCGAATCCGGCCGCGACCATATTCGCCATAGCAGCCAGCTCCGACAACTGGGCCACCACAAAGTTCATCGCCTCGAACGGAATTTTTGCGGATACGGAAACTTGGCGCACGCGCTCCGAGTGGGGCGGCGGATCGGGTATTGTCAGCGGCGGGTTGGAGGCCAACAGGCAGTATCGCTTCAAGACGAAAGCCCGCAACCAGTCGGGAATCGAAACGCAGTATTCTTTGGTCTCGTCCAAGTTCACTCTCATCGAGCGTTCCACTAACGCTGTGTTCAGTCCCGTAACGGAAACCGCCATAACGCTGGCCGGAACGCCGACGCCGAGCCGTCTTACTACGGGAGCGATTTTCTTTGAGAACCAGACGACATCCGCCAATTCAGGATGGCTAACCACCAATTCGTGGCCCAACTCGGGACTTTCGACCAACACTCTTTATAACTACACAATAACCACCAAAAACGGCGACGGCGCTCTCAATGAGTCAAGCGATATTCTGCCCAGAGCCACCAGAATCGAATCGCCGGGTTCCATAGAAACCATTGAAACTCTGGAAACGTCCATCACTCTTAAGGTCAAAAACGCCCAGGGCGGAAATGCGTTCTCGAATCTTACGTCCGGCGATTCCGGCATATACTTCTGGGGAATAAACATCTCCACGAATTCCGGCTGGATACAACAGACCACGTGGACTCTGACGGGTCTTTCTCCGTCGACAAAATACGGCTTCAACGTAAAAACCCGCAACCGCGACGGTCTCATCGAATCCAATCCGCTGGCCGACGGCTCCACTTTCTACACGGCTCCCGAAGCCGTCTCAATAAATTCTCTTTCCACCGGCGACCCGACCGATACGGCCATACACCTTATGATTTCGTCCGGCACCAACGGCATTGAAACCCTTTATCAAGTTGCCGTCTCTACGGTCGAGGGCTTCGCGTCGGGTACGACTTATTACGTCGATGCCACGCTGGGAATACTTGTAACGAATCCGAATACGACATGGAACATACACGACGTATGGCGCAATGACGGCGGCGGCAAAAATGTGGCGGAACTTTCCGGCAACACGATGTACAACTTCAAAGTAAGAGCGAAAAATCCGCAGAACACGATATCCCCGTGGTCCGCCGTCGGCCAGCGCTCTACCAATTCAAGCGCTCCCGAGAATCTTGCGGCCGCGGCGCTGTCTTCATCGACGATAAGAATAACATGGACGGGCACGGGGCCCAAGTATCAAGTGGAGCGCGCGACATGGAACGCGCCCTCGGCGGTCGCGCCCCAGACGAACGGCTGGACAAGAATTTCCGATTGGAGCGCGGGCGCTTCTTTCGACCACGAAGGCCTGAGCGCCAACGTGCGCCGCTGGTACCGCGCGCGAGCCGGCAACGACGGGGACGTCGGCGTGAGCAACTGGGCCGGCAATAACGTCAACCGCTACACGCTTGCCGCGCTTCCGGCGGCGGCGGCATTCGCCGACGTTTCATCGTCGGAAATCCGCGCCGGCTGGACTTCGGGCGGCAACCCCGATCTTACCGAGTACAAAGTTTTCGTCTCGTCGGCAGGCGTCGGCGTCTCGACGATAACATCCTACGGTTATACGCCCGACCTCGCGTCGCAACTATTCCAATTCCTTGACTTGAACACGACCTATTACTTCTGGGCCCGCGCCAGAAACGGCAACAACATAGAGTCCACCGACCGCGTCCTCGGCTCGACTTCCACGCTGTGCGCCGCTCCCGCCGCCCCGTCGATGGTAGCGGCTTCGACGCACACTGTTTGGGTCGGCATAAACGACGCGGGAAATCCGCCGTCAAGCAAATATGCCCTGAGAATAAGTTCGCCGAACGGGATTCTTCGCTACGCTCAGAATGACGGCGCTCTCGGTGATACACCTTTCTGGAAAACAAAATCGGATTGGTTGGTGTCCGGTTCGACCGTCGTCGGCCTTCTGACGAATACGTCGTATTTCGTTGATGTGAGCGCTCTCAATAACAACGGCATCGCTACGACTTTCTCCGCAGGGTCGGCGAAATTCACCTACGCGGCGGTTCCTCAGGCGGGCTCGTTTGCAGTATGGACGACCTCGATAACGGCGAACTTCGCTTTCGCGGGAAACCCGCAAAACACGTTTTATCAGGTGCGTCGCGCCACACATTCGCAGATCACGGGTTCCGTCGAAAATGCCGACGGCGTAGATATAACGTCGGGGACCTTCGCGTCGCTTAACCCCAACAACCGTCAATGGTTCTGGGCGAGAGCGAAAAACGGCGACAATATCTGGAGCGACCACGCTTCCTTAGGCGCCAAATACACCCGTATCGAGACCGCGTCAAATATGAGTTTCGCAGTTCACTGGACGTCGATCACCGCGACCGCGGCGGACAGTTTCACTTCCTTAGGCGACGGCGAAAGCAGAATTATTTTACGCGAAACCAGAACCGTCCAGTCCTCGACTCACACATCGAGCGGGAATTTAAATTGGACCTGCGACGGCACGCTTGCGCCCAACACGACCTACGGATTCACCGTGCAATCCTTCAACGGCGACGGCCTCGCCAACGCCGAAAGCGCCGTGACTCTCAAAGCCACGCGCATAGAAAATCCGACGGGTCTTGAGTTTATCGAAACCTCGACGTGGTATGTGAAGGTCGCTCCCCGTAACGAGTTCAGCTCTCTTAATGTCGGGCTTTCCGGCGTCGAGATACAGAGAACCGGCTCGGCGGATTCAAGCGGCTATCAGAACTCCACCTCGGCGTGGACGAACAACGGGCTCGACGCTTCGCGCATTTACTACTATCGCGCCAGATCCAAAAACCGCGACGGCCTTGCCAACGACTGGTCGAACGCATTCTCGACTTACACAAGAGCCAATCCTCCCGCCCCCGGGTCGCCCTCGATTCCGGGCAGAGGCGTGAATTTCATAGAAATCAACTGGTACGAAAACAACAATTCCACTTATACCTATTATTACGTCGAGGGTTCGTCGGTGTCATACGGCGGCGAGCCCACCAACGCCAGCGGCTGGCTGCCCAATACCACCTACTATCTTCTTAATCTTGTGCCCAACACATCTTATTACCTCAGAGTCAAAGCCAGGAACGCTTCAAACATTGAAACCGCCTGGACCCAACTCGGCGCGGCGTGGACCAATATAGAATTCGTCACCGGCATTTCTTTCGACGGAGTTTTCCGCACAAGCGCCACGCTGAGCGCTTTGGGCGGCCCTTTCACCAGGGCCGGCGCGGGCCTCTCCGGAGTTTCCATAGGCGTATACAGAGACGAATATTACACCGAATTGCGCAGTTCCAAACCATACGACGCGAGCGCCGCTCATACACCCGTCAATCTTGTCGCCAACACCACATACTACTTCACCGCCAACTCACGCTCCGGCGACGGCGATGAAAACGAATCCGTCGGCACGCTGAGTTCTCCGATAAGCAAGATAACTCTCATCGAACGCCCCGCCGGAGTCAAGTTCGGCGCGATAACCAACACCTCGATACAGGCCGCTCCCGACGGTAATTTCACCAATCTTTCGTCGACGGGTTCGGGCGTGATAACTTATTCGCTGAGCGCTTCCACCAATTCCGGATGGCGCGGCACAACATCGTACTTCACAATTTCCGGCCTTTCGCCCAACACCGTTTACACATTCAAGGCCGATTCCAGAAACCGCGCGGGCGTCGCAAGCGGGGAAACACTCAACGTATCGACGTACACACTGGCAAGTTCGCCTCTG
The DNA here is from genome assembly GCA_002841695.1 of Elusimicrobia bacterium HGW-Elusimicrobia-1. Taxonomy (NCBI): domain Bacteria; kingdom Pseudomonadati; phylum Elusimicrobiota; species Elusimicrobia bacterium HGW-Elusimicrobia-1. Next base: position 37,765 of record PHAN01000013.1, read on the forward strand.
GCGTCGGTATTCACCGGAATCACGACAACTACGGTAAGAGCGAGTTGGACGGCCGGGCTGCCCGCGAATCCGGAGAATACCGAATATTACGTCGAAGCGTCGTCGGTATCGCCCGCCGGCCCGTACAATTATCACAACGGATGGCAGACAAGCATTTACCGCGACTTCGACAATCTTTCGCCGAACGTAAAATATTATTTCCGCGTCAAATCGCGCAACTTCGCCGCCGCCGAGTCCGAGTGGGTGGATCTTGGAATGAAGTATACCCTGATAGAGCAGGTAACCTCGGCGAACTACGCCGTGTATCCGTCGAGCATAAGCATAACCGCCTCGCCCCAGCCGTCCAATCTCGACGAAGGGAGTTCCGGAATAATATTCACGAACCTCACCACGGGCGTAAACTCCACCTGGATAACCAATATCAGTTACGTATTCGGCTCGCTGACGCAGAACACGACTTACCAGTTCCGCGTGAACACCAAAAACGGCGACGGCGTATCGAATACCGCCTACAACCTGCCGCTGTCGTGCACACTGATAAATCCCGCGACCGGCGTCGCGTTCGGAAACTTCTCGGCCACGACCGTAGATGTCCGCGGAGCGGGGAACTTCCCGTCGAACCTGGGCGCGGGACTTTCGGCCGTAGCCGCCGAAATCCGCAACGCCGACCTCGACTACTCGTCGCACGTGTGGGTGCCGTCTGAGAATACGCACACGTTCGTGGGACTTTCCACGAACACCGCTTATACTTTCCGCGCTAACTCCCGCAACCAGTTCGGCGCAAGCCCGTCGTCGACATCGTGGGTTACCAGATATACTTTGGCGGCCACGCCCGGCGCCGTGAGTGTTTCCACGACTACGCTTTCATCGCAGCTTGTCATAAACTCTCTGAACACGAACACCAACCCCAACGGTCCCACTGAGTTTACTGATTTCGCCATCGCGGTGGCCACGTCCTCGATATGGCCCACCACATATTACGTCGACGCGGGCGGCGCGATCGTGCCGGAGCCTGACTGGATATCTTCGGGATGGGGCGGCAAAAACGTCAACGGTCTTGCGCCCAATACGACCTATTACTTCAGCGCCGTCGCCAGAAACGGCGACGGAATAGTCACGGCCTTCGGCCCGTCGAGTTCCAAAGCCACGCGCGCGGCGACGCCTCAAATCGTCTCCGTCGAGCCGGACTCAGGCGGCCCCTCGTCCAAACTCCTCGTCAATTATTCCGGCGCGGCATATCAATATAAACTCTGGTACGCGACTTATTCCGCGACGGAAGCCAACCGCAACCTTCTTTCCGACTGGGCAATATCCACTTCGACGCTGCACGAAGGATTAAGCCCCAACAAGAAATACCATTACTGGCTAAAATCACGCAACGTCGGGTTCGTCGAAAGCGAGTTCTCCGACGAAGCCAATGGGTGGACTCAGGCCAGCCCGCCCGTTTCATACAATCCGTTCTACTCACCGGCGAGCGTCTCTCAGGATTCCATGCAGATAAACTGGACGGCGGGTTCTCCGGCGAATCCTTCGGGCACCTACTATAAAATACAACGCGCCACGTCGTCGGATTTCGGCGGCAATATAAGCGAACTCAGCGTCCAGAACACCTATTATTATTACGACGGAGCGCTTGCCCCGAACCGCAGATATTTCTTCCGCGTCGCGGCCAGGAACAACGCCGACATACCCGTGTGGACACAATATTCCGCCCTCAACCAACCCGCCGACGGCCGCGCAACCTTGATAGAATCTCCGACGGGTATAACCGTTCCGCCGGAATTTGTGACCACCACGGCGTTAAGAGCAATCGCCGACGGAGAATTTTACAACCTCAACAATCCCGACGGCGGCAACAGCTCCGCGATAAACTTAATGTATAGTTCGAACGCCGTTACGGGAGTCGCCAGGGGCTACGGGCAGCAAAGTTATTGGGATATTTCGGGACTCACGCCCAACACTACTTACACATTCAGCACGATATCAAAAAACTGGGATAATATAGCCAACGACTGGCTCCCCTACACCTCCACAACAGCCACTCGCATAGAAAATCCGACGGGAGTCGAGTTCATCGTATCTTCAATGACGATACAGTCGCGGCCTGTTTTCGCATCGGGACCTGCTAATCTTGGGCTTGGTCAATCGGGCATAAAACACTGGGGCATAAACACGATGAGTTTGAGCCCGGACGACAACATAGAGTACATACAATCAACGTCGACCTGGCGTCTGTGGAGCGATCTGAGCCCCAACAAACTTTATAACTTCCAGATAAGAACCAAAAACCGCCAAGGCACACTCAACGACTGGGTAACGGGATTTTCGACCTATACGCACTGTGTCCTGCCCTCGACTCCGACGGTTCAGGATAATCCCGGGGACCACACGCCGCCATCCGGAACCCACTTTACGAGAGTAATAGTCGAAGGCGACAATCCCGTCGGATCGGGCAAAACGGATTTCGCCGTATGGAGCATCAACGATGGCCAGTGGCTCAACGGACTTGGCGGAATTCAGGCATCCGTCCAATGGTCAACCTCGACGGTGTGGTACCATTACAACCTTAACGCCAACACTCTCTACCGGTATCGCGTGAAAGCGCGCAACATCGCCGCCATCGAGACCGTGCTGTCGTCAACGGGCTCGGTCACGACCGGGCCGGGAGCCGCAGATTGGATAACGGCGGCGGAAAGAAGCGTGGTGGCCGAAGGCGAACTATACAGGATAAAGTGGGATTGGGCCGACGTAGGCGGCGCGAATTATTACGAACTCTGGATTTCCACGGACGGCGCCTACTACGAACAAATGGCCGGCATAACGACGGAATTGACTACGTCTTACTACACCGGTCACTATCCCGATAAACCGAATAAAAAATTCTGGGCGAAGGCCAGGGGCAAACAAGCGGGCTTAAGCGGCTACGGCGGATGGTCTCCTTCCACATGGACATACACCCAGATAGAACGCGCCCAAATGGTGGAACTCAACGTTACATCATCCACGCAAATAGCGATGCGCGCCCGCTCGATAGTAAACGACATCCCCGCCGGATTCAGCCGGATTCAGGAAGGGTCATCGGCCATATCCTACTGGTGCTCCACCTCGCCTTCCGTCAGCCCGACGGTATTCTCGTCGTCGGTGAGTTGGACGCAGACCACTTCCTACTTCCAGCTTCCCGGTTCCCTTACCCCCAACACGACATATTACTTCAAGGCGCAATCCAGAAATGCTTTGGCTGAAGTTATGGCGGTTTCATCCGTCGCCGACTCGACGGTCACGTGGGCCAACTCTCCGTCCGCGCCCGCCCTCGTCGTGGCCACGTCCGACACGCTCAGAATCGCGGTCTCCGTCAACGGCAATCCGACGCATACGCTTTACGCGATTTACTTCGACGTTCCCGTGGAGCGTTATGTGGACGCCTCCGGCAACGCGGTATCGGCGACACCCGTGTGGCGCACTTACTCGGACTGGAACGGCGCGGCTGGCATCATCGTAGGCGGACTTGTAAAATCGGCCGAGTACAAAGTAAAGAGCCGCGCTCAAAATTCCCTGAGCATTCTTACGGCTTGGAGCCCGACTCTCACCGCCTATACCCTCGGCGGACAGCCCATCATCGAGAATACCTCGCCCGGCGCCGCTTCGCCCGTCTGGACGAACGCTTCGACATGGAAGTTCAGGGCGTCAAACTCTGATTCTTACCGCTGGCTCTGGAACAAAATATTCGATTCCGTCGTATCCGCTTCGTCGAGCGACCTCTGGGACGGCATCTCTGAAATCACCGGCTCCATCGACTCCGAGGGATCGTGGTACTTCCACGTGGCGGGCTTCTCGGGAGACCCTGCGTCCAAGACCGGACAGACGACTTTCGGGCCGGTAAGATACGACAACACCGCTCCGTCGATGGGAGCCGTATCCTCTCAGATGTCGGCCTCGGATGCGACTCCCATAGAAACCAATGCGTGGACACGCGAAGAAACGCCGTATTTCTACTGGACGGAGCCATATTCCGGCGGCGTCAACGAGAGCCCCATAGCCGGTTACAGCATAACTTTCTCGACGAACGCGGAAGCCGCGCCGGACACGGTTATAGACACGACCGACGCGTTCTACGACGTATCGGCTCCCATCGCCGCCGGCGGCGTCTGGTATTTCAGAGCGCGCGCAAAAGACACCGCCGGCAACTGGTCAAGCGCCGTGTCGTTCACCTACAAGTTCAACTCCGGCGAGGATCGTCCGTCGGTGACGGCCATAACGCCGCTGGGACAATTCATAAACGGCGGCTGGCACGGAGTCAGCGTTTCAAGCCACATAACCGTGACTTTCGACAGATCTATGGACAAGGAATCCACCGAGGCGTCGGTGGCGCTCTACGCCGTAAGAGATAAAAACGGCAACACTATCTTTGCCAACATATCGGGCGCAACCGTATACAACACGCAAAACTATAAAGCGGTGTTTACGCCGGGGGCGCCGCTTCTTACGAATTACACTTATCGTATCGTCGTCACCGTGGCGGCCAAGGACTCCATGGGCAACAACCTTGCCGAAGCGTCCGAAGCCGTATTCCACACTATGCTCGACGAAAATATTTCCAACACGATAGTCGCCGCCGACGAAAAAACAAAAGTGGAGATGGAACGCGGCGCGACGTCGGAGCCCGTCTACGTCGTCATAAATATCGACCCTGTGGCGTCTCCCATTCACGTAACGCCGTCGGACATAACCGAAGCATCGGCCAAGGTCGCATCGTCGGACGCCAGAGGTTTTACGAAAATCATTTCAGGCAGCGCAAGAGAGTTTACCGCCTACACCGCCGCGGGTAACCGCCTCAGCAAGTTCGACGCGCCCGTAACACTGACAATGCCTTACGACGACTCCGACCGCGACGGCGTGGTCGACGGAACGTCGCCGGGAATACTCTCAAAAATGCTCAAGATAGTTTACCTCAACGAGGCGACCAAGGAGTGGGAAGAACTTGAAAGCGCAGTCGACACCTCCCGCAGAATCGTGACCGCCCGCACTATGCACTTCAGCGTATACGCTCTTAAAGGTTCGCCGTCCACGGACGTATCGGCCGCGTACGCCTACCCTGTGCCGTTCGACACCGCCGAAGGTCATACGCAAATCCGCTTCGGCAAAGTCCCGGCCTCGCCCATACCGTCGGTCTGCACAATAAGAATATACACGATAACCGGCTCTCTGGTAAAAGAAAAAGAAGTCGACGACGGAACCGGCATATGGTCGTGGGACGTAAAAACCGAATCTAAGCAGCCCGTCGCGCCCGGAGTTTATATCTACATCGTCGAGAATTCCGACGGAGTCAAGAAAATCGGTAAGTTGATGGTGATTAGATAAAGTGGTTAGTGGTTAGTGGTTAGTGGCGAGTAAATAAAACGGATAATATATGAGAAAATTGTGTCTTTTGACTAGTGTTCCGGCGGCTATAAGCGGGCGGGGACGACTCCTGCGGCGGATTGCCCTTGTCCTTGCCTTTACTATTCACTATCCACTAACCACTAACCACTCTCTTTGGGCTGCCGGAGAAACCGCCGCCGAATTTCTTAAACTCAGCCCCTCGGCAAGGGCCGCGGCATTGGGAGACGCGGGCGTAACATCTCTGGACGTTTCCGCCGCTCATTACAATCCGGGCGCTCTATCGGGCATAATTCAGGGCGAAGCGTCATTTATGCACGTGGCTCATTATCAGGATGTATCGTATTCCTACGTCGCGGCGGCTTATCCCACGTCGCAGGGAACTTTCGCGGCGTCCTTCGGCTCGCTGGGAGTCGGAAAATTCCAGGGCTACAACGTCTTCGGCGAGGCCACGCGCGAAGTAACCGCCGGAGCGTCCGTAATAGGATTAAGTTACGCCAACTTTCTTTACGGCGACGCGCGGGCGCTTTCAAAACTCGGCGGCGGCCTCACCATCAAAAGCGTGTCTGAAACTCTCGACAAAAAATCCGCCAATACCATCGCGTTCGACATAGGAATGATTTACTCTATGATGGTGGCGGATCGCCCGCTGGCTCTGGGCTTGAGTTTTCTTAATATGGGCGGCTCTCTTAAATATAATCCGGAGTCCGCGGGATTTCCTACTCCCACGACTGTAAGATTCGGGGCGCTCTACTCGGTAAACGTGGCGCAAAATCCTCTCAATACAATGATTGAGATAACAACGCCTCAGGGCGACAAGGCAGCCGTGGGCCTCGGCCTGGAATATATCATAAGAGGTCTTCTTGCCATAAGAGGCGGATACACCACTGGCGGCGAAATAAAAGATGCCGTGGGTATGAGGTTCGGTTTCGGGCTGAATCTTATGGGTGTCGAGTTCGACTACGCTTCGGCGCACGCGGGGGAACTCGGGATTTCGCACAGAGCCGGCATAACCGTAAGATTCGGGCGGCAGGCGCTGCCGATGGCGGTGGGACTTCCGCCGACGATGTCATCGGGATACACGGTCGACGCGATATACCAGAGAGCCGTTAAATTATACGAAGAGGGGCGTTATCCGGAGGCCGTCATAGAGTTCAACAGAGCGCTTGAATCAGACCCCACAAACCAAAAAGCGCTTGAATATATGAAGAAGTCCACTGAAAAGATAAAATAAGCCGCGAAAAAGATAAAAGAAGTTTGACGAAAAACCGATGTCATTGCGAGCCCATCATCACCCCTTGTCATTGCGAGTCGCGTAGGGGCGGGCTTGCCCGCCCTCAACGAAGCAATCGCGCGGAATTGTGTAGGGGCGACCCCCCGTGGTCGCCCAAAAACAGGGCAGGCACGGGGGCCTGCCCCTACGGCAATGACAGACACCAAAGAGGCCCTAAAATGAAACGCGCTCCTTATCTATCTATCTATCTATCTATCTATCTATCTGCTGTCTTTATGAGATAGTCCGTAGAGACAGGTCGCGACCTGTCCCTAACCCCAAAAAACGCCCCGAACCCCAACACCCGAAGCCGCCCGAAACTTCGGGGTTTT